>BDTT01000084.1 GCA_002897995.1 bacterium BMS3Bbin10
CGAATAGAGCAGCATCGACCCGTGACCCGCCGACAGAACGAACCGGTCCCGGTCCGGCCAGTCCGGCGCCGAGGCATCGAATTTGAGAAACCGCGTGAACAGCACCGCCGCCACGTCCGCCATCCCCATCGGCATGCCCGGATGACCCGAATTGGCCCGCTGAATGGCGTCCATCGACAGGGCGCGCAGCGCGTTGGCGAGGCCGCGCTGCGCCACCTCGCTCGCGGCGTTCCGATCCATTGCAATGGCTGCGTCTGTCATCGGCATGCTCTTCATCCTGCTATCCGCCAGACCGGCGTTTCTTTTCAACCAGTTGCAGGATCATGGGCGTGAGGATCAGCTGCATGGCGATATCGAGCTTTCCGCCCGGAATGACGATGGAATTGGCGCGCGACATGAAACTGTCGTGGATCATCGAAACCAGATAGGGGAAATCGATGCCGCGCGGATCCTTGAAGCGGATCACCACCAGCGATTCGTCGGCGGTCGGTATCCAGCGCGCGATAAACGGATTGGACGTATCCACGGTCGGGACGCGCTGGAAGTTGATGTCGGTCTCGGTGAACTGCGGACAGATATAGTGCACATAGTCGGGCATCCGCCGCAGCATCGTGTCCGTCACCGCCTCGGAGGAGTATCCGCGCGATCCCGTGTCGCGATGGATTTTCTGAATCCACTCCAGATTGATGACCGGAACGACGCCGATCTTCAGATCGGCATATCGGGCGTTGTTGATGTCCTTGGTGGCGATGGCGCCGTGCAGTCCCTCATAGAACAGAAGGTCGCTGCCCTCCGCGAAGGGCTCCCAATCGGTGAAGGTTCCCGGCGGGGAGCCGTAGCGCGCCTCCTCCTCGGCGTCATGCACATAGTGGCGGGCCTTGCCGGTGCCGGTTTCGCCATATTCCTTGAAGGTCGCCTCGAGTTCGGCCAGCAGGTTCGCTTCAGGTCCGAAATGGCTGAAGTGATTATTCCCCTTCCTGGCCTGGGCTTCCATCTCCGCCTTCATGCCCTCGCGGTCATAGCCGTGGAAGGCGTCGCCCTCGATATAGACGGCCTCGACGCTCTCGCGCCGGAAGATGCGCTCAAACGTATCCCTGACCGACGACGTGCCGGAGCCGGATGATCCCGTGACGGAAATTATGGGATGCCTGGCTGACATGGCGGCGGGTCCTAGGACCGGAACAGTCCGCGCCGCGCGAACAGCGGCGAGCGTTCGGCGGAAGCGGCGCCGTTCCCCTGATAGCTTTCGGCGACCGCCACCTCTTCGGCGGAACCGAAGATCAGGGGTATGCGCTGATGGATGCTGGTCGGTTCGACGTCGAGAATTCGCATCTGTCCGGTCGTGGCGGCGCCACCGGCCTGATCCATGAGAAAGGCCACCGGGTTGCCCTCATAAATCAGCCGCAACCGTCCTTCGGCATATCCTTCGCGGGTATCGCCGGGATACAGATATATGCCGCCGCGCATCAGGATGCGGTGACATTCGGCCACCATCGACCCGACCCAGCGCATATTGAAATTTTTCGCCCTGCCGCCCTGCGCGCCTTCCAGGCAGGAATCGATATACCGCCGGATCCCGGCGTCCCAGTGACGGTAGTTGGAGGCGTTTATGGCAAACTCGCGCGTTTCCGCCGGGACCTGCAGATTGGCCGAGGTCAGCTTGTACTTCCGGTCGGCGGGGTCGAGGGTGAAGATGTGGGCGCCCTCGCCCACGGTCAGCACCATGGAGGTCTGCGGACCATAGATGATATAACCCGCCGCGAGCTGTTTCGTTCCGGGCTGGAAAAAATGCGCCTCGCCCGCGCCGGGGGCGTCTTTGAGTCGCGGCAGGATTGAAAATATCGTGCCGATGGTAACATTGGCGTCGATGTTCGAGGATCCGTCGAGCGGATCAACCGCCACGCATAGCGGCGCATCGTCCTTGCCCGTCGCCATCGGGCCGTCAAGCTCTTCCGAGGCGATACAGGCGACCGGCGCGCCCTTCAGGCCCTCGATCACCTGGATATTGGTGATCCGGTCGAGTTCCTTTTGCCCGTCGCCATCATTGCTGTGACCCACAACCGCGCTCATGGAACCGGCAAGCGGCCCCTGGGCCGCCAGGCCGGAAATCAACCTGCCGGCGGATGCGAGAGAAAGAACCGTCTTCGCAACGGCCCCGGCTTCACCGGTCCTGGCCCAGCCGTCGAGATAGTCCTCCAGGCTCATAAGCGCCTTCATGATCCCGTCCTCCCATTATGTAAGCATGTAAGCGCTGGCCCGATATGTAAGTAAGCGCAGGTGCTGTCGCCGCGGCGTCGCCGCACCCCCCCGGCCCGGCTTTTTCAGGTTACAGACTGTTGGGGGTTGGCACAAAAGTAAATATGAAATAATTTGGTATCAATGAAAGAAAAACTTAATACGGCCATGGAGAGGGTCACCCTGAAGCAGCTCCGCGCGCTCGACGCGGTGGTGCGGACAGGTACGATTACCCAGGCGGCCAGGGAACTTAGCGTGACGCCGCCGGCGGTTTCGATGCAAATGCGCCTTCTTGCCGAGACGATCGGCCTGCCCGTGGTGGAGCGCACCGAATCGGGGTTGCGCCCGACCGACGCGGGCCGGATTGTGCTCGATGGCGTGCGCCGCTGCGAGTCGGCGCTGGCGGCCTGCGGCGAGGCCCTGGAGGAGATGAAGGGGGCGGGCGGGGGCCGTGTCGTCGTCGGCGTCGTCAGCACGGCCAAATATTTCGCGCCGCGCGCGCTGGCCGCCTTCGCCCACGCCCATCCGAAAATCGAGATGCGCCTTTCGGTCGGCAACCGGGGCGAAACGATCGAGGCCCTGCGGAGTTATGAGCTTGATTTTGCGGTCATGGGCCGGCCGCCCGATGGCTTCGGTGTCGAGTCGGCCGTGATCGGCGATCACCCGCATATTATCGTTGCGCCGCCCGACCACCCCATGGCGCGCAGACGCAATATCGCCTTCGCCGACCTCGCCGGCGAGACCTTTCTGCTGCGCGAGGACGGCTCGGGTACACGGGCGCTGATGCAGCGCCTGTTCGACGAGGCGGGCCTCAATCCCAATCTGGGCATGGAAATCGGCAGCAACGAAACCATCAAGCAGGCGGTCATTGCCGGGCTCGGCATCGCCATGATCTCGGCGCACACGGTCTATGCGGAATTGCAGGACGGCCGTCTGACGGAGCTGGACGTGGCCGGGTTGCCGGTCATGCGCCAGTGGTTCACCGTCAAGCTGGAAAAAAAGCGATTGCTGCCCGCGGCGCGGGCGTTCTGGGATTTTCTGGTGACCTCGGGAACGAAGTATCTTCCCACGGCGGGCGCGCAGTGAGGTGATCTGCGCCTGCATTGATCCGCTCACCCTTCGAGACGGCGCTGACGCGCCTCCTCAGGATGAGGTTTGTGACAGGAAAACTAATAACTGCCTCATGCTGAGGAGCGCCCACAGGGCGCGTCTCGAAGCATCGGCCACGAAGTGAGTTGAGCCGCGGTCCAATTCTAATCCGCAAACACGACCCCATCGCTCTGGCCGGTCAGGCGCGGGTCGCTGGATTTCACCAGCACCGGCCTGCCTTCGAGAATCTCGCGGCAGCGCGCGAGGGTGTCGTCTTCGAGCCGGGCCATGGCCTCGGCGGTGAAGAATGTGAGATGCGGCGTCAGGATCACATTGTCGAGTTCGAACAGGGCGCTCATCGGGTGCCCCTCTTTGGCGAGCGGTTCGCGGGAATAGACGTCGAGCGCGGCTCCCGCGATCCCGCCCGACAGGAGCGTTTCCACCAGCGCGGCTTCATCGACAATCGCGCCGCGCGCCACATTGATCAAAAAGCTCTCCCGCTTCATGGCCCTGAGCGCCGGGGCGCCGATCAGATGCCGGGTGCCGTCATTCAGAACCGCGTGAATGGAGACGAAATCCGCGTCCCCAAGCATGTCGTGGAGGTCCTCGCGTTTCTCCACCCCCAATGCGCTCATGCCGCGCGCGCCCGTATGCGGAGAGCAGGCCAGCACGCGCATGTTGAAGCCCCGTCCCGCCATGCGCGCCATGGCGCGCCCGATGCGCCCGAGCCCGACGAGGCCAAGCGTCTTGCCGGAAAGATCGCCCGCCAGCCAGTCTCCCGAGGGCCAGACCCAGCCGTCCCGGTCCATGGCCTTTTGCAAAGGACGCAGTTTTTTCGCCAGCGCGAGCATCAGCGCGAATGCGCCCTCGGCCACGGTTTCTTCCGCATAATCGGGTACATTCACGACCGGGATGCCCCGGGCCCTGGCCGCGTCGATGTCGATGGCGTCGATGCCGACGCCATATTTGACGATTCCTTTGAGCTTTGCCGCCGCGTTTATCACCCGCGCCGTGACCGGCGTGTAACACATGAGCAGCAGGTCGGCGTCGCGGGTGGCCCGCGCCAGTTCCCCCTCGCTGACGCCGTCGGGGAGGAGGAGCAGTTCACCGCGCTCGCGCAGGGCGGCATCGAGCCGCGGCGCTTCCATATTCGCGTCGGTGCGGATGATTTTCGGTTTTCCGGTCATCGCCGCCCAGCCCGCGTCGCGGCGGCGATCGCCGCATCGATGATGCCGAGCGCCTGTTCCATCTCGTCCCGCGTGGTGACGAGCGCCGGGGTGAGCGTGAGCACGCTGCCCATGGAGATTTTGAAACTCAGGCCATTGTCCAGACAGCGATAGAGGACTTCTTCGGCCAACTCGCGCGCCGGTTCCTTGCTGGCCCTGTCTTTCACCAGATCGATCCCCAGCAGGAACCCGCGCCCGCGCACATCGCCGATTGCCTGGTGCCGGTCCATCATGCCGCCCATGCGCTCCAGCGCCCATGCGCCGGTAAGGGCGGCGTTTTCAACGAGGCCCTCCTCCTCGATGATCTCGATGGTGGTCAGCGCGGCGCGGCAGGTCACCGGGTTTTTCTCATGGGTATAGTGCCCGAGCGCGAAGTCGCCGCACACATCGAGTTCCGGCCGGCATATGGTCGCCGCGATGGGCAGAATGCCGCCGCCAAGCGCCTTGCCCAGCACCAGAATGTCCGGCACGACGGCGTCGTGATCGCAGGCGAACATCTTGCCCGTCTTGCCGAGGCCGGTGGGGATTTCATCGAATATGAGAAGCGCGCCCGCGTCATTGCAGGCGGCGCGCACTTTCTTCCAGAAACCGGGCGGCGGAATATAGGGCACGGCGCGGTTGGGCTCGGCGATGAAGGCGGCCACATCGCCCTCTTTTTCAAGCGTGAAGCGAATGAGGCTGGCCACCATATCGCCGACCTCGCCCTCGCGCGGGGTGTCGCGCGAATGCTCGATGCCGAAAGGATTGCGGTAGGCGTCGAAGGGCGGCACATGTTCCGCGCCCGCCAGCAGAGGGCCGATCGGTCCGAGCCGGAACAGCTGTTCCCCGCCGACGCTTGAGGCGCCGAACCCGGCTCCGTGAAAGGCATCCCAGAAAGATAATGTCTTAAAGCGCCCGGTGGCGACGCGGGCAATCTTCAGCGCGGTTTCGACGGCGTCCGATCCCCCCGTGGTGAACAGCACCTTGTTCAGCGCGCCCGGCGTAATCGCGCCCAGTTTTTCGGCCAGCGCAATGGCGGCGTCGCAGGTGAAACGGCGCGGCGCGAAGGGCAGCTCGTCCATTTGCCGCGCAATCGCCTGCTTGAGGCGCGGATGGCCATAGCCGATATGATGGACGGAGTTGCCGTGGAAATCCATATAACGGCGTCCGTCCATGTCCTCGATCCAGATGCCCTGCGCTTTGGCGATGGCGCTCAGGCAGGGAGAGGAAACCGACTGATGCAGGAAGCAGGCCGCGTCTTTCTCCACCCGCGCGCGCGCGTCTGCTCCGAGGCGCTTCGTCCACTCGCGGCGCAAGGGGCCCGCATTGGTTTCGCTTTCGGACTGGCCCGGCGCGCGGCGCGGGCCGGGTGCTTTTCTGGAGGTCACGGCGTCATTCCTCAAACCACTCGGTGCAGTCGCAAGGCAGACTATGGCCTGAGAATTGCCGACTCCACTATGGATTGGCGATGGATGTCAGATGCGTGGCTTATGGAGCAAGCGCTAATCCAGCGCAATCTGACCCGGTACAATGGGCGGCTGCGGCGTCAGTGGCGCGCCGGGTTGCGCCGGTGACTGCCGTGCGGGATGGTCCGGCGGCGGCTGCACGGGTTGCGGCTGGACCATGGGCGCGGCCTCGCCGGCGGCCGGTTCGGGCTCGGACGCGATGAGGCCGGTGTTCAGCTTGGGCGAGTCGGCGGCGCGCCAGCGCTCGACCACATCGTCCACATCGACCGGCTCGCCCTCGCAGTGCTGCCATTGCTGCGTGAAGGACGCCGTGCGGCTGCGCGGCATCGCGTGTTCGGGCAGGTCGGTGAAGCGGATGCGGCCCGGAAGCGTGACGCCGTCGCCGAATACGATGGCCTCGCGCGGCCCCATGGAGGGCAGGAAGTCGAGCAGGCTCGCGGCGGTGTCGAAAATGGCCGCGCGGACAAAATTCTGGTCCCGGTCGTTGGACATCCGCATGGCAAAGACGGTGTTGCACTGGGACAAAATCGTCGAATCGAGTTCCGAAGGACGCTGGCTGACGACGCAGAGCGACACGCCGTATTTGCGGCCCTCCTTGGCGATACGGGCGATCGCGCGCCGCGTCGGCTCGAATCCGGCCGCCGGGTCGTTTGGCACATATCTGTGAGCTTCCTCGCAGACCAGCGTTACCGGGACCTTGCCGCCGCTCCACAGGGCGAAGTCGAAGGTCATGCGGCAGATGACCGAAACCACCACATTGACGATTTCGGAAGGCACGCCGGTCAGCTCCAGGATGGCGATGGGCTTTTTATCGACCGGTACGCGGAACAGGCGTCCGACGATTTCCGCCATGTGGTCCTGAATCGTCAGGCTGCCGAACATGAATGCGTAGCGCGGATCACAGGAAATCGCCTCGAGCCGCGTTCTCAGCTGCCGGTAGGGCGCCACGTCACCCCGGTTTTCCAGCCGTCCCTTCTGCTCGTTTATCATCGCCAGCACGTCCGATATCCGGTAGGGCACGGGCGTATCGACCGTAAAGTTGCCGGTCTGACAGGTGCCGCGTTTGAGCATCGTGCCGTTTTCGCGGCCCCGGTTCGCCGCATAGCGCCGTTTCGCGGTCGGGATCATTTCCGCCAGCAGTTCGGCGGCGCTGGCCTTGCCCGCGGTGTCGCCGATGACGACCTCGATCAGCTCCTCGAATGTCAGCAGCCAGAACGGCAGTTGCAGATCGTCGGGAGTAATGACCTCCGCCGCATCGCCGAAGCATTGGGCATACTCGCTATGCGGGTCCAGCAGCAGAATATGCGCCTGCTCGTTCTGTTCCAGAATTGCGCGCAGCACCACGGCCACGCCGCAGGATTTGCCCGTGCCGGTGCTGCCCAGGATCGCGCAGTGCTTGCCGAGAAGCTCATCGACCTGAACCATGGCGGGAATGGACCGGTCCTGCATCAGCGTTCCGATGGAGACCGCCTGGGCGCTGTTCCACATATAGGCGCGCCGCAACTCCTCTCCCGACGCCACATCCACCACGTCGCCGAGCGAAGGATAACCGGACACGCCGCGCCGGAACGATCCGATGCCGCCGTCCTTCTCCTTGGGGAGCTGTCCTATCAATTCAAGCTCGGCAATCCGAATCTCCGGCTCTCCCTCCTTCTGGGAGGGGACGGGAACGCTCAGTGCGGACACAATGCCGAGGAGGACCGAGGAGGGCGTATCGATCTTCAGAATCGCTCCCAGTTCCGCGCGTTTGTCGCCTGTCTCGCCGGTTTCCTGGTCGAGCATGATGACCGCCTGCGAGCCGGTGACGGACACAATGCGCCCGATGGGCGCAAAGTCGCGGGCGTCTGCAACCGCTGTTTTACCGGATACCTGCATGCTCGCTCGCTGTTCGGGGTTCGCCGGCTTGCGCCGCCGCGGCGAACAGCAGGATGACATCCGTGCCCCTGCCCTCCTCGCTGCGGATCAGAAATTCGCCGCCCTGGCGTTCCGTCAGGGTCTTGGCTATGGGCAGTCCCAGGCCGGTCCCTTCATGGCGCCGGTCCAGCCGGTTATCCACCTGGCCGAACTCGGTAAGCGCGACGCTGATTTCCTGCGCCGACATGCCGGTCCCGGTGTCGGAGATACAGATGATGACCTTGCCCCGGGGACCGCATTTCGCGGTCAGGGCGACGGCGCCCTGCGCGGGGGTAAATCTCATGGCATTGGAAAGCAGCCTTATGACAACATCCTTGAGGTGCTCGGCGTCGGCAAGAATCGCCGGCAGGCTTTCGTCGATCCGCGTGATAAGCCGGCACCGGGAATTCTCCACCCTGTCGCCGGCCCAGGCGGCGCAGCAGTGCAGCAATTCGTCCAGGTCCACCAGGTCCATGGCGAGCTCGAACTTGCCCGATTGCAGCTTCGAGATGGTGATCACGTCGTTCACGACCGACAGCAGGCCTTCCGCCGACCCGAGAATAAAACCGGCATATTCGGCAATCTGGCGGGGCTCGAGCGGGCTGGCTCCGGTGCCTTTGAGCATTTTCGAGAAGCCGAGTATGGAATTGAGCGGGGTCCGCAGTTCGTGGCTGATATTGGCGATGAATTCAGTCTTCACCCGGCTTGCAAACTCGGCCTCGACGCGTGACGCGCGCTCGGCGAGCTCCGCGCGGTGGCGCACCAGCGTGTTGCCCAGGCGCAGGGAATATCGCGACAGCAGAGAGCCGGCCGCGCCCGCATGGGGCGCGATCGCGCCGGCATAGCCGCGGCTCAGATTTCCCGAGCGGTTGAGTGAGGCCCGTGACATGGGGAGATTGTCGGGCAATAGGGTTCACGGAGTGTAAATTTACACGCCTTTGCCGCCAGACCCGCGCCGGAGCCTGTTCGAAGGCCGGTCGGAGTCCGCGCACCGGAAAAAGGCGGCGCATCCACATGAATGCACCGCCTTGCCGCCGTTTTTGCCTGTTCCGGCCTGACGCCCGCGTTACTTGAGCGGTGCGTAACGCACGGCGGGGCGATAATATCTGCTTTGAGGCGCCGGCTGGCGGTAGACGACCGGCTGTACCGCGGGCTGCGCGGGCACCCACTGCACCCGGCCCGGGCTGACCATGACCTGCCGGGTTACCGTCCGGTAGAGGGCGGGCTGGCAGAGCTGTCTCACCGTGCCGGCACGGAGCACCACGCGCCGCTCAACCACACCGGTGACCGCCGGCCGGGTCTCGACCCAGTTCTGCGCCGGCTCGACCATCACGCGCTTCGACCTGGTGCGGTATTTCGCCGGCGTGGTCACGGCGCATCTATAGTCTGCGCCGCGGCAGCTGCGCCGCACCCAGCGGGTGCGTGCCGGGCGAACCTGCCTGGTGACCCGAACCCGGCCATACACGGCGGGCTTGGTGCGGACGACCTGATAGGACGGCTGCACCACGACCTGTTGCGCCACGGTGCCGTAGACGGGCGGCGTCCGGAGCTGGGTGCAGGAGGCTGGAGAGACCATCACCCGTTCCGTTACGGTTCTGTAGATAGGGGGCGTTACGACCTTCTTGTAACAGGTCTTGTATTTGCCGCCCCCGTGATGCCGGCCAAAGGCCTCGGCATCGGCGCTCTGCACGGCCAGAAAGGCCGCCGCCGCGCCGAAAATGGATAACGAACGGATGAACATCTGCGATACTCCCTCACTGATACGCGTAACAATTCGCGCCGCGAGAACGCGATTGACCCTGGTAATAGCAAATATCAGACCACCGTTAAATTTGGCTGAAAGATTAGGGTTACCGGAAGGTTTCGTTAACCGTGACGGCGCGATGCGGGCCCAGCCGGCCCGGTTGTGGGGCAGCGCCGAACGGGTTAAAAACTTGCGCCGGCGCAAGAAGATTCATACATCGGCATGTGGCGGGAAGAACCGAGCGCGGAGGAACATGCAATGACGGCCCAGCAGGGGACAATGCGCACGGGGCTTTTCAGGCTTGCCGGGTTTGCGATGATCGCCGTTTTCGGCGTCTTTCTTTCCGGTTGCGGTGTCAACAATATTCCCACCTACGATGAGCAGGCGAAGGCGTCATGGAGCGAGGTGCTGAACCAGTATCAGCGCCGCGCCGATCTCATTCCCAATCTGGTGGAGACCGTCAAGGGATTTGCCGAGCAGGAACGAAAGACCCTGACCGAGGTGGTCGAGGCGCGCGCCAGGGCGACCCAGACGAAACTGCCCGACGATATTCTGACCAATCCGGAAGCGTTCCAGAAATTCCAGCAGGCCCAGGGCCAGCTTTCGGGCGCGCTCGGCCGTTTGCTGGTGGTCGTGGAGCGCTACCCGGATCTCAAATCCAACCAGAATTTCCTGACCCTCCAGTCGCAGCTGGAAGGCACCGAAAACCGGATTTCGATCGCGCGGCGCGACCATATCGAGGCGGTGCGCGCATTCAATACCGAATTGCGGACCATTCCCGGCCGCTGGTGGCGTGCCCTGCTTTATCCCGCGTCGGAACCGATGGCGACCTTCACCGTCGAGCCGGAAAAGACAACACTCCCCAAAGTGAAGTTCTGACCCGGTGGCGGTTCGGCCGGCATCCGGCGCTAGATCGCTTCATGTTTTGATGGAATCAAAACCGCAATCCAGCTTTTTGTTTATGCGTATCATTTTTCCGATAACCGGTTCCCACTTATCGGTGATACGCACCAGGCTGAGCGCACCGCTCTTTGCGTCACTCCCGGTGGCGGTGTTTCTGTTCGCATTCGGGTTGCTTTTCACCGGCGCGCCCGCCGCTCAGCCGGTATTCCCGGAGCTGACCGGGCGGGTCGTCGACAACGCCAATCTCCTGAGCGCCGCGGACGAAAGCCAGCTTGTGTCGGACCTCGAGGCTCACGAGGCCAAATCCACCGACCAGGTCGTGGTCGTGACGCTTCCCTCCCTGCAGGGCTATGAGATCGAGGAGTTCGGTTACCAGCTCGGCCGCCACTGGGGCATTGGACAGAAGGGCAAGGACAATGGCGTTCTGCTCATTGTGGCCCCGAAGGAACGCAAGGTCCGCATAGAAGTCGGGCGCAGGCTGGAGCCCCTGCTGACCGACGCGCTGTCCAAGCTCATCATTGAAAACGGCATCCTGCCGCGCTTCCGCGACGGCGACGTTGCCGGCGGCATCAAGGCCGGCGTCAGGGACATCCTCGCCGTGCTGGCCGGGGATGCGCAAGAGCTGACGGCGCGCGCCCAGGCGCGCGAGGATGTCCCGGACGCCTGGGTCACGATTTTCATCGTGATGGTCTGGCTCATTATCTCCATTTCGGTCACGTGGAGCATCATCATGTCAATCCGCTACGGTTATCAGGTAACGACCGGATCAAAAAAGCGCTCGGGCGGCTCGAGCTGGGGCTCGGGCGGCGGCTGGTCGTCCGGCGGCGGCGGGTTCTCCGGCGGCGGCGGCGGTTTTGGCGGCGGCGGCTCTTCGGGAGGCTGGTGAACCCATGCACACTCTTTCCACGCGCGAACGCAAACGCATCTCCAGGGCGATCGCAAGGGCCGAGGCGAAGACCAGCGGCGAGATCGTCGCCGTGATCGCGGAATCGAGCGACGATTATTTGTTCATTCCCCTGTTCTGGGCCGCCCTGCTGGCGCTTTTCGCGCCGCTTCCCATGTTCGCGCTCACCGCCTGGCCGGCGGTGCATATCTATGCGCTGCAACTGGCTGTCTTCGCCGCCGGCTCGCTGGCGGTCCAGTGGCGGCCGCTGCGCGTCGCGCTGGTTCCGCGCGCGGTGAAACGCGCCCGTGCCCACGCCCGCGCCATGGAGCAGGTGCTGGCCCAGAACCTGCACACCACGAAGGCGCGCACCGGGGTTCTCATATTCGTCTCGGTGGCCGAGCGCTTTGCGGAAGTTATCGCCGATGAAGGCATTTACTCGAAAGTCCCGCCGGGCATCTGGGACGAGGTGGTGGCGCGCCTGAGCGCCGATATCGCGCGCGGCGACGTGGCTGAAGGGTTCATCGAGGCGGTCGGGCAGTGCGGCGGCGTGCTGGCGGAGCATTTCCCGCCCGGCGGCGGCGATGCAAACGAACTCCCCAATCACCTCATTGTGCTGGAATGAAAATGCGCCGGTTAGACAAAAGCCTTTCTTGGCGGCGGGGAGGGAATTCTCTATTCACTCTTGAAACGAGGTTTCTTTCGGAAGGATGCGTCGATGTTGACTCATGGAATACGCGCAGCGGCGCTGGCGGCAAGTCTGGCGCTCGCCGGGTGCCTCGGTCCGGGCACGCCGGAAGAACAGCTTGAAGCGATCCAGGTGTTGCAGGCCAAAAACCACCCGCTGACCGACAAACAGACAACGGGCCTGGAAGGGCATCTGGCCGAAGGCCGCGCGGCCCTGGCGGCGGGCGACAAGGAGAAGGCGGGTGAAGCCTTCGCCGCCGCTCTTGCAATCCTCAAAATTGCCGAGGATACCGCGCTCTTCAACAAGGCCGACTGAATAATCTCAGGCTGAGGCCCCGCCGGGCGAGGGAGAAGCCCGCGCGCGGGCGTTTTCGCTTGTCAACGAATACTGGCCGGTCCACTCTCGCATTTCAGCGCGTTTTGTTGAGCCGTATGCCTGCGCGATTTCCGGCGCGTCATGGGTGATGTTTCTGAGTTTCCATTGAAATTTATTGGGGGCGGGTCCATGTCGCGGAAACCACGGTCGAATCAGCAATCCTTCGTCAAGTCGGCAATCAAGTCCATAAACGGCTCCGGTAAGATCGGTACGGCCCTCGCCGGGATCCTGCTGGAGGAACTTCAGGACAGCGATCTTGAGGGCATGACCCTGGAGGCCGCCGGTACGCTCGTGCGTTCGGCGCTGGAGTTTTCGGCCGAGCGCGCGCCGGACAAACACAAGCTGCGCGTTTACAATCCGGACGGGCCGGCCAGCGCCCTCGGCGATGTCACGATTGTCGAGATATTGAATAACGACATGCCGTTCCTCGTCGACTCGGTGATGGGGGAGATTCAGGAGCGTCCGCTTCGCGTAAATCTCATCCTGCATCCGATCCTGCGGGTGACCCGGGACAAAAAGAACCGCCTCAAGACAGTTTCCGGGCCAAAGGATCCGGCTCCGGAGGATGCCGTCAGGGAAAGCTATATCCAGGTTCATATCACCCGTCTGCACTCGAAGGCCCAACGCAAGGAACTGGAAGCGGCGCTGGACCGCATCCTCAGGCATGTGTGTATCGTCGTCGGCGACTGGCGGCCGATGCTGCAGCGCGCGGAAGAGGCCGTCGCCGCCTATACCGCCGCGCCGCCCTCGATACCGGTTGCCGATCTGGCGGAATCGATCCAGTTCCTGAAATGGCTGCTGGACGAGAATTTCACATTCCTCGGCATGCGGACCATGACATTCGTGGGCGGCAAGAAAGCCGGCCGGCTCAAGCCGGTGGCCGAATCGAGCCTCGGCATCCTGCGCGACCGGGACGTCTATGTGCTCAAGCGCGGTGTGGAGTCCCTGCATACGACGCCGGAGATACGGAAGTTCTTTCTCGGGCCCGACCCGCTGATCATCACCAAGGCCAATGTCCGCTCCACCGTGCACCGGCGCACCTATATGGACTATATCGGCGTCAAGATTTACGGCGACAATGACGAAATTTCCGGTGAACTGAGGATCGTCGGACTGTTCACATCGACGGCCTATACGCGTTCGACCAGAAAGATCCCCTTCCTGCGGCAAAAGGTGGAAATGGTGCTGGGCCGCTCCGGCTATGCGCCCAACAGCCACTCCGGCAAGGCGCTCATGAATGTGCTGGAAACCTTTCCGCGCGATGAGCTGTTCCAGATCGGCGTCGATCAGCTTTTCTATACGGCCACCGGAATCCAGGCGCTCGACCTGCGCCCGCGCCCGCGCGCCTTTGCCCGGCTGGACGGCTTCGACCGGTTCGTCTCCGTCATCGTGTTTGTCCCCCGCGACCGCTTCACGACCGCCGTGCGCCGGCGCATCGGCGAGTTTATGGCGGAGGCCTACAAGGGCCGGCTGTCGGCCTTCTATCCCTTTTTCCCCGAGGGCCCGCTCGTTCGAATCCACTATATTATCGGCCGTTACGAGGGCAAAACGCCGGTCCATGAACAGGCGTTCCTCGATGAAAATATCGAGCGCATCATCCGCACCTGGGAGGATCAGCTAGCCGACGAGCTCGACCATGCGGGAAGCAGGATAAGCGCGGCGCTGTCGCAAAAATATCATGGCGCCTTCTCCGCGGCCTATCAGACGGTGTTTTCCCCCGAGCGCGCGGTGCGCGATATCGCCGAGTTCGAGGCGCTTGGCGAAGACAGTCCGGTCGCCGTCAAATTTTACCGCGCGGATGGCGACAGGCCAAACCGGATACATATCGCGCTGTATCACCTGCATGGCCCGATTCCGCTCAGCCGCCGTGTGCCGGTGCTGGAGAATATGGGCTTTTCAGTGATTGACGAGCGCTCCTATCCGGTCGTGCCCGCGGGCGATGAAGAGGCGGCGCCGATGTCTCACCACGACATGCTGCTTGAGCATTCGTCCGGCGGCGCCATCGATCTCAAGGACTGCGGCGCGCGGCTGGAGGCGTGTTTCCTTGCGGTCTGGCGCGGGCTCGCCGGGTCCGACGGTTTCAACAAACTTGTCCTGAGCGCCGAGCTGGACTGGCGCGAGGCCGCGGTCATACGGGCCTATGGCTCCTATCTGCGCCAGATCGGCACCCCCTTCGGCCAGGTTTATCTGGCCGAGACCATGCTGCGGCACGCGCAGGTTTCGCGCGATCTCATAAGCATGTTCCGAACCCTGTTCGATCCCGCCAGCGGCAAGTCCCCCGACCGGCGGCGCGCCGCGGTCAGGCCGTTCATAGCCGCCATAGAGGCGGCGCTGGACGGGATACCCAGTCTCGACGAGGACCGGATCATCCGTCACTATCTCAATCTGATCCAGTCGACGCTTCGAACGAATTTCTACCAGAAGGGGCCCGATGGCAATCCGCTGCCGGCCATTTCCTTCAAGTTCGACAGCGCCAATGTGGAGGGCTCCCCCCAACCCAGGCCGGTCGCCGAGATTTTCGTGTTTGCGACCGAGGTCGAGGGGGTGCATCTGCGCGGCGGCCGGATCGCCCGGGGCGGATTGCGCTGGTCGGACCGGGCGCAGGATTTCCGCACCGAGGTTCTCGGCCTCGCCAAGGCCCAGCAGGTCAAGAATGTGGTCATCGTGCCGGCCGGATCGAAGGGCGGGTTCGTGCCGAAATATCTGTCCGGAGCGAA
Organism: bacterium BMS3Bbin10; assembly: GCA_002897995.1. Taxonomy (GTDB): domain Bacteria; phylum Pseudomonadota; class Alphaproteobacteria; order Rhizobiales; family Methyloligellaceae; genus UBA2767. The sequence continues at coordinate 15,199 of BDTT01000084.1, forward strand.
AAACCGGGACGAATTCATGAAGATCGGCATCGCCGCCTATCAGAGGTTCATCAAGAACCTGCTGCTGCTCACCGACAATCTGGACGGCAACAAGGTCATCCCGCCGAAAGACACCGTTCGTTACGACGACGACGACCCCTATCTGGTGGTGGCGGCCGACAAGGGCACGGCCACCTTCTCCGATTTCGCCAATGAAATATCCATCAATCACGGGTTCTGGCTGGGCGACGCCTTCGCGTCGGGCGGGTCGGTCGGATACGACCACAAGAAAATGGGCATTACCGCCCGCGGCGGGTGGGAATCGGTCAAGCGGCATTTCCGCGAGATGGACCGGGACATCCAGTCGTCGCCCTTCAGCGTCATCGGCATCGGCGATATGTCCGGCGACGTGTTCGGCAACGGCATGCTGCTGTCAAAACAGACCCGGCTGATCGTCGCCTTCGATCACCGCGATATTTTCATCGATCCCGACCCCGATCCGGCCGCGAGCTGGAAGGAGCGCAAGCGGCTGTTCGGCATGGGCCGCTCAAGCTGGCAGGATTACAACGCCAAACTTATCAGCGCCGGCGGCGGCATCTTCCCGCGCGCCGCCAAATCCATCAGGCTGAATGCCCAGATCAAGGCGCTCTCGGGGCTCGACCGGAGCGAAGTCACCCCCAACGAGCTTATTCACGCCCTGCTCAAGGGCCGGTTCGATCTGCTCTGGTTCGGCGGCATCGGCACCTATGTCGGCGGCGCCGCCGAGAGCGATGAACAGATCGGCGATCGCGCAAACGATTCGATCCGGGTGAAGGCCCATGAGCTGAACGTCAAGGTCATCGGCGAAGGCGCGAATCTGGGCATGACGCAGGAAGCGCGCATCGAGTTCGCGCGCGCCGGCGGGCGGGTGAACACCGATGCCATCGACAACTCCGCCGGGGTCAACTCGTCGGACCAGGAGGTCAATATAAAGATCGCCATGGGCGCGGCGATCGCGGCGGGCAAACTCACCCTTGAGCAGCGCAACAAGTTCCTGCCGAAAATGACCGGCGAAGTCGCCGAAGCCTGCCTTGAGAATAATTACCTGCAATCGCTCGCGATTTCGCTCGGGCAGCGGCACGGCGTCTCGGACCTTGGTTTCCAGGCGCGGCTGATGCGCTCCCTCGAGGGGTCCGGCCTGCTGGACAGGGCGCTCGAATTCCTGCCCGACGACGCCGAGATCGCCGAGCGCCAGGCCTCCGGCGAGGGGCTGTGCCGGCCCGAACTGGCGGTGCTTCTGGCTTACGCCAAAATCGATCTCTTCAATGAACTGGTGGCCTCGAAGGTTCCCGACGACCCCTATTTCACCCGTGAGCTCGAGAGTTATTTCCCCAAAACCCTCCTGAAGAACTACCGGGAGGAAATTATCTCGCACCGCCTGCGGCGTGAGATTATCGCCACCCAGCTCACCAATGCGATCATCAACCGCGGCGGCGCCTCCATGGCCTCGCGTCTGAAGGATATGACGGGCCTGGCCGCCGACGATGTGGTGCTGGCCTTTACCGCCGTGCAGGGCGTGTTCGGCCTGGAGGGACTGTTCGAGAAGATTGACCGCCTTGACAACAAGCTGCCGGGGGAGGCGCAGCTCGATCTTTATCTGCGGGTGCAGGATCTGGTGCGCGCCCAGACGGCCTGGTTCATGCACCATGTGTCGTTCGCCGGGGGCCTGACCGGGGTCATCGAGCTTTACCGGTCGCAGATCGGCCAGGTATCCGATGCGCTCAAGTCGATCCTGAGCGAGACCCAGATGGCGAGTTTGAAATCCGATCAGGGCGAACTGGCGGATGCGGGCGTGCCGGCTTCGCTCGCCCGGTCTCTCGCCGAGCTGCGCTTTCTGGCCGACGGTCCGGACATGACCATTGTGGCGCAAAGCGTCAAGCGGCCGGTCGCGGAAATCGCCAAACTGCATTTCGACACCGGCGCCTATTTCCGGCTGAACGAGTTCAAAACCGCCGGTGAGAACCTTCTTGTCTCCGATTATTTCGACCGGCTGGCGATCAACTCCGCCATTGGCGCGATCTCGGATGCGCAGCGGGCGATCGTCGAGGATGTGGTCCGGGCCGGCAAGGGCGGCAAGGGCGGTTTCGAAGCGTGGCTCAAGGCGAACGCCGCGCCGGCGGAGCGCACCAGGCGCGCATTGGACGAAATTCTGGACGGCGGCGAGGCAACCTTGGCGCGGCTGATGGTCGCGGTCGGGCATCTGCGCAAATTGTGCCCGGGCTGACCTGCCTGGAGGCGTGTCGTCCAGCTGAAAAACGGAAAGAGGCCCGCCCGTGGCGCGCGTAAGTGATGCCTCCCATACGCCGAAGCGCGGTATCGCCGGGTGGCTGCTGTTCGACTGGGCGGCGCAGCCCTTCTACACCCTCGTGCTCACCTTTCTGTTTGCCCCCTATTTCGCCTCCACATTCATCGGGGATGCCGCATGGGGGCAGGAGCTATGGGGCTATACGACGGCGGCGGCCGGGGCCATCGTTGCAATTCTCAGTCCCGTCCTCGGCGCTATCGCCGACGCATCGGGCAGGCGAAAACCGTGGATTGCGGCCTCGTCGCTGGCGCTCATTGCGGGGCTTTGCGCGCTGTGGCTGGCGGCGCCGGGACAAACCTCGCTGCTTGCTCCCGTGATCGCCGGGGTTATCGTCGCCAGCGTGGCGGCTGAGATTGCCGGTGTTTTCACCAATGCCATGATGCCGGGTCTGGTGCCGCCGGACCGGCTGGGGCGCTTGAGCGGTACGGGCTGGGCGGTGGGTTACGCAGGCGGTCTGGTCTCGCTTGTATTGGCCGCCGGACTGATCGTGGCCGATGGAGAGACCGGCAGGACCATGATGGGTCTGGAGCCCGTCCTGCCACTCAATTCTCTCGAGCATGAGGGCGAGCGGCTAATCGGGCCATTCGCCGCGCTCTGGTATGCGATATTTGTCCTGCCGCTGTTTTTATTCACGCCCGACACCGGAACTGGCAGAGCCGTGAACGGACCGGGGCGCGCGGTCTCGCGGGGCCTGGCGCAGTTGCGCGATACGCTCCTTCATGTGCGCCGCTATGGAAATATCGTGCGGTTTCTCGCCGCGCGCATGCTCTATGCCGACGGGCTTGGCGCCATCTTCGTCTTTGGCGGGCTTTATGCCAAGGCGCTGTTTGGCTGGACGGCGATGGAACTTGGCCTGTTCGGCATCGTGATTACCGTGACGGCGGCCATCGGCGCCTTCATTGGCGGGCCGCTCGATGACCGCTTCGGCGCACGCACGGTCATTATCTGGGGCCTGCTCGGCCTCATGGCGGCCTGCGCCGGGGTTCTGTCGGTCGATGGCGCGCGAATTTTATATGTGGTGAATGTCGCGCCCGCGAATGCCGCCGACGGGGTGTTCGCGAGCGTTGGCGAGCAGGTGTATCTCGCCTTTTCCGCCGGCATAGGTCTGGTATCGGGCCCGATCCAGGCGTCGAGCAGATCGCTGCTGGCGCGCCTTGCGCCGCCCGGTATGGCGACGGAATTTTTCGGCCTGTTCGCTTTTTCCGGCAAAGTCACCGCCTTTGCCGCGCCGCTCACGGTCGCGCTGGTGACGGGCGTCACTGGCGATCAGCGCCTCGGCATCGCCAGCATCGCCGTTTTTCTTGTCCTGGGGCTTGTGCTTGTGCTGGGCGTGAAGGAAGAGGGCTCGGGTCCAAACTCATGAGAGCCGTTTTGAAGATCAAATCGATCTGTCGACAAAGGCGAACAACTGCTGTAGATAACGCGCCAGTCACCGGGGCGTAAGACCGCCGGAGCTGATCCCGGCCTCATATAGCCGAAAGGCGGTAGGCCAAACAAAAACCCGGCCTCACATAGCCGTCAGGCGGTAGGCCAAACAAAAACCCGGCCTCGCGGTGCCGAAAGGCGGCAGGCCGGATAACAAACGGCCTCATGTAGCCGAAAGGCGGTAGGCCAAACAAAAAAGAATCCAATCAAAAAGAATGGCACGCGCCGTCGCGGACGGTAGCCGCCCGAATGAAAGGTCAGACGCATGAATATCATCGAGGAGCTCGAGAAAGAGCATGTGGCCGAGCTTGAGGCCAAACGCCCGGTTCCCGAATTCGGACCCGGCGACACGGTCCGCGTTTCGGTCAAGGTGAAGGATGGCGAGCGCGAGCGCGTCCAGGTTTATGAAGGCGTCGTGATCGCCCGCGACGGCGGCGGGCTGCATGAGAGCTTCACGGTGCGCAAGATTTCCTATGGCGAGGGCGTGGAGCGCGTCTTCCCGGTCCATTCTCCGCTGATCGCCGAAATCGAAGTGGTGCGCCGCGGCCGGGTGCGCCGCGCCAAGCTGTATTACCTGCGCGGACGCCGCGGCAAGTCGGCGCGTATCCCCGAGCGCCGCGACGCGCGCGCCAAGGGCAAGGCCGCGGCGGCTGCCCGCAAGGCCGCCACAAAGGCCTTCAAGGGGTTCACCAAACCCAAGGGCGAGGCGGACGATCTCACAAAAATCAAGGGCGTCGGCGAGGAGCTTGTGAAACGGCTCGCCAAGCTCGGCGTGATCAAATTCGAGCAGATCGCCAACTGGACCGACGAAGACATCGCCAATGTGGATGAAGTGCTGAGCTTCAAGGGCCGCATCGAGCGCGAAAGCTGGGCGGACCAGGCCCGGGCGCTGATGGCGGAATCCACGGTCGAGGAAGTGCCTGGCGAAGAAGAAGCCAAGGCCGAAGAAGAGAAAGCGGCAAAGAAGAAGGACTAAGTTGCATACTCGTTGATCGGCGGGAAAGCTGGTTATACCAAGGGTCGTTGTGTTCGACCGGTCCGCACATCCTTCGAGACGGCGCTTTGCGCCTCCTCAGGATGAGGATTGAGCAAAAAAACCAATGCATACCTCATGCTGAGGAGCGCCCGCAGGGCGCGTCTCGAAGCATCTGCCATGAGTTCAGAAACAATGCCCATTGGTATTGGGTGTGCGGTACTTTCGGCCTTCGGCCGTAAGGCGGAAATCCTACAGGGCTGTGTTTAATGGCGGACTTTGACCCTGGCTGTGTGGAAACGCGTGGTGATATGATTCTCCTGACCGAAGCGGCGGGAGGATTTGATGAAGCGTTTCATTGAAGGGGTTGACCGCGAGCAAGGCACTCTTTTTCCCGAACGGCTTGAGGATTGGATTGACGAGGACAATCCGGTTCGGGTTAT
>BDTT01000085.1 GCA_002897995.1 bacterium BMS3Bbin10
GGCAGCCCGATTTGAGAACATGCAATATTCCGCTGATGACACGCCGGTCATCGACACGCCGCGTACCGGGCTGGTTCTTGGGCAAATGTGGTTCGATCGCCGCCCAAGCCTCGTCACTCAACCAGAAAAGATGGCTCATTTCCGCCCTCCAAATCACCGTTTGGACAGACAGAATCTGATTTGCTACATCAATTCAATACCCTGATTGGGTTTTGACCCTAGTGGCCGCTCTTGCACTGGTAGTACTTGTTCTTCCAGAACCACTTGCCGGTTTTCTTGTACTTCTTCCAGTAATACGAGCAGCTTGGGCCGCCCCAGCTATATATACTGAAAGAACCGTGACCGCCGTGTCCGGCATAGCCGCCATAGTAGCCGCCACCGCCGAAACTCAGTTGGATGTTGAATTTCGGTTTCGCATCCGCCGCGCCGGCGAGGGTCATGGTCGAGATGGCGATTGCACCCAGTGCGAGCGCGATTTTGCGGATCAAACCAGTGTTGGTTGAAGTGGACATTTGACGCTCCTTTGCGTTCTGAGTTGTAGCGGTGGGAAGCCGCCGTTACCCATCGGTCGCGTGAGCGGGCGGAAAGGTTCACCGGATCCCGCATTTTTTTGAAAAAACGCGGAAAAAACGCCATTTTTCACCGGGGTTGGCGGGCCTGTGGAGGAGCCAAAGCCTCTTGAAACATGCGGCCATCCGGGCGACAAACGCGCTGTCATTTTCAAAAGTGGATATGCAATATGAGACTCACAGCGCCTTCTTTCGCCGTTTTCCTGATTTCCGTCATTATGGTCATCCTCGTCATCGCGGCGAAATATTTCGGGGTCGACATCCCCGTGCTCACGCCGATCGTGAAGAAAAGCATGTTCGAGGTGCTGCTCGTCGCGTATGGGCTGCTGTTTGCCGGCGTTGTTTTCCGCCGGCTGTAGCGGCGTGTGCGGCGGGCCGCCGTCAATGAGAACCGGTGTTACATCACCCAGCCAATCGCCGCGTATCTCGCCGTTTTGCCGATGGCCACCAGCAACACAAAGGGCCAGAACCCGACACCAAGCGTGCCCGCCACAAAGGTCAGCGGGTCGCCCACGACGGGCAGCCACGCGAACAGCAAACTCCACAGCCCGAATTTCCTGAAATTCTCTCCCGCCCGTTCCACGTCCTTTTTCGAGAACGGAAACCAGGGAGCGTCCAGATGCGCTCTCAAAATCCTGCCCAGCGCCCAATTGACCACCGAGCCCAGGACATTGCCCGTGGCGGCGGCGGCGATAAGCGCGGCCGCGTTGCCGGTTCCGGCCGCAAGCTGGGTGGCAAGGACCGCTTCCGAGGAAAAGGGCAGGACCGTAGCCGCCAGCAAGGAAACGGTAAAGATTAGGAGATAGGCTGACACGCGTCTGTCTCACGCCCCTTGGGTGCTGGGGCCCGGCGCTGGAACGGGGCGCCGGGAATTGACCGGCGCCACGGGGCAGATCAGGGCCAATTGCTCACAGATTCGCATGAAACGCGCAACCCGCTCACGAATTTGTAAGATGGATTGACTGGAGTTCGCCTTGTTCTCTTAACCATTATTGTGACATCAAGCCGTTATATCCACTGACGGCGGCAGTTTAGAACGGGACGGAATTGCCTTTCCAGGGAACGAAAAGGTACACGACCATCATGATGAAAACCGGAAATACGAGCCGTACCGGGTTCGCGGGGGGACATAGCGGACGCGGTTCTCTTTCCGCGTTCGCGCTTGCTGCCGCACTCGGCCTGTCTCTTGGTTTCATGCCCAGCCCGGCGCCCGCCGATTTCGACGGTGAGTGGTGGAACAGCAAACGCGACCTTTCCCTGCAGGAGCGGCGCGCGCGCCGGCAGCAGTTCAGCGAAGCCTTTATGGCGAGGCTGGGCCCGGAATATCGGACGAATGCCCCGTTTGTGAGCCAGCAGGCCGTTGACGGGCTGGTTCGCGCGATCGAGCGTTACCGCAGGATCGTGTCAAGCGGAGGCTGGCGTCCATTCTCCGGAAAAACCACAATCCGGCTCAACGATCGCGGCAGGCATGTTACGGAATTACGGCGTCATCTCGAATTGACCGGGGATCTGCGCGCCCGTTCGCGGCGCCCGCGCTCCTTCGACGGGGCGTTGCAGGAGGCTGTCGCACGCTTTCAGATGCGGCACGGATTGGTGGTCACGGGTTTCGTCGGATCGCGCACCCGCCGTGCGCTCAATGTTCCCGCGCAAGTGCGGTTGCGCCAGCTTGAAACCAATCTGGTCCGGCTCAGGGACTTGATGAAAATCAACAGGGCCAAGCGGTATGTTCTGGTCAATATTCCCGCATTCACGCTGCAGGCGGTCGAAAGAGGAACGCTGGCTTTGCAGAGCAAGGTCGTGGTCGGCAAGCCGAGTACGCAGACTCATTTGATTTCCGCCAGGATACGGGCCCTGAATTTCTACCCCTATTGGCGCGTGCCGGACTCGATCGCGCGCCGGGATCTCATTCCGGCAATCCGCAGGGATCCGAGTTATTTCAGCAAGCTGAATTTCCGTCTCCTGCCCGCCTGGGGCGCGAAGCCGATTCCCGCCGAACAGATCGACTGGTCTTCGCCGGATATCTTCAAGCGCAAATTCCGTCAGGAACCGGGGCGCGAAAATGCGCTCGGCGTGTTGCGGATCGATATGCCGAACAAGGAAATTCTTTATCTGCACGACACCCCGCAGAAGCAGCTCTTCGACCAGAACAGGCGCGCCTTCAGCGCCGGCTGCGTGCGCGTGAAGCGTGTCCTGGAACTGGCGGCATGGCTGGCGAGGGACGTGAAGGACTGGTCGCGCATGCGCATCGACGTCACGGTCGCGCTCGGCAAGAGCAAGAATGTGAAACTGAAAAAACCGGTGCCTGTGCACTTCGTTTATATGACCGCCTGGGCCGGTTCCAGCGGGACAGTGCATTTCCGCTCCGACCTCTACGGTCGCGATGGAACCAATATACGGGTTGCCGAGGCTGAGCAGGGCGTCGTGCCCGGCGCCGGCGCCATTGCCCCATAAGGGCTTATACCAAGGGTCATTGATACTGACTCATAGCCGATGCTTCGAGACGCGCCCTTACGGGCGCTCCTCAGCATGAGGTATGTATCTGTTTTTCTGTCACAAAACCTCATCCTGAGGAGGCGCGTCAGCGCCGTCTCGAAGGATGTGCGGATCGGTCAATGCTAACGACCCCTCGTATTAGGCCCGTCATATCCATGGGAAGCATCCCGAGCGGCCGGCCGCGCCCGCGGGCGCGGGCCATGAGCGGCTGAAACAACGCGGAATTCCCTGTTCTCGCGACCGCGCCGCCGGCCTCCGGCGTGCATCTCTTTTCCTCGCCTTTGCGTATCTATGATCTGATTGGGTTCAGACCCTGGCGCGAGAGCGCCTCGAACGGGCGTCCGGTCCGGGTGCCTGCAAGATGCATTAACTGCGGCCGCCGGTATGGACGTGCCGCAATATCGGGAGAAAAGCCATGTTGAACAGGAAACTGTTTTCGCTGTCCCTGCTTGGCGCAGTTTTGATTGCCGCCAGCCCGGCGGCGCTGTCGGCGCAGGAAATTCTCGGTCAGGGCGTGTTTTCCGGAGAGTCGGGTCACGAGACCTCCGGGTCGGTTTCCATCGTGAAAACCGCCCGGGGAATAGAGGTGCGCCTGGGTTCGAACTTCTCGCTGGACGGTGCGCCGGGACCCTATCTGGGGTTCGGCAACAACGGGAAATACGACGCCTCCACCCAGTTTTCGAAGCTGAACTCCAACAGCGGCGCGCAGGTCTATAAGGTGCCGGACGGGATCGACGTCGCCAAATACGGGGAAATTTATGTCTGGTGCCGCCCGTTCAACGTGCCGCTCGGCGTCGCGAAGCTGAATTAGGGTTTCAGGCCCGGCCCTGCCGCTCAGGAAATAGCGCTGCGCAGAGCGGACGTTCCCAACTCGCGCGCGGGCACCAGTCCGCGCACCGAATTTCCCAGATAAACGCTTCCCGCCCGGGCCAGGCTATCGGGCGTCAGCACCCCTTCCTCGGCATCGCCCCGCGCCAGCATTTCAGCGCGAAAGGTTCCGGGCAGGAGGCCGCTGGAAATCGGCGGCGTCAACAGCTTCGAGCCGATACGGGCAAAAATATTGGTGCGGCTCCCCTCGGCGACCTCGCCGCGCTCATTGAGGAACACCACTTCATCGCTGCCGAATTTCTCATGCATCCGGGCCCATTCCCCGTCATACAGATCGCGCTCGGTGGTCTTGTGATAGAGGAACGCATCGCGGCTATCGATCATCTGCTCCGAAATAACATAGACCATCTCGGACTGCTCGCCGCCCGGGGGGAGCGCGGTATTCGTGATCTCGATATGCCCGTCCCTGAACAGCAGCAGCCGCACGCGGTGCCGGCCATCCCCGAGCGAAGCGGCGTTTTTTTCCAGCGCCGCCAGCGCCTCATCGCGCGTGAAGGGAATGCGGAAATACTGCGCCGACGCCTTGAGCCGGTCCAGATGACGGGCAAGCAGCACATAGCCCTCGCCCCGGTCATAGGCCAGGGTCTCGATAAGCTGAAAATCGCGCACCGGGTTGGTCAGGAACTTCATCTTCAGCAGGCACTCGTCATATTCTTCGCGCGAACGGGAATCCTGCACCACACCGCTGCCAATCCCGATCTCCGCCTCGCCGCCGGGAAACAGCGTCAGTGTGCGGATCGCCACATTGAATTGCGCCGCGCCATCGGGCGAGATGACACCGAGCGACCCGGTATAGACCCCGCGCGGCTCGCTCTCCAGTTCGCGAATGATCTCCATGGCCCGGACCTTGGGCGCGCCGGTGACGGAGCCCGGGGGGAAGATGTTCGCCAGCAATGTGGCGATGTCCATGCCCGGCGTGAGCCGCGCCTCGACGCCCGACGTCATCTGGTGCAGCGTCTCATAGGTTTCGATCGTGAAAAGATCGCTGACCCGTACCGAGCCCGTCTGCGCCACGCGCCCCAGATCATTGCGCATCAGATCCACGATCATCAGATTTTCCGCGCGGCTTTTCAGATCGCCCGCCAGCCATTGGCCGATCTCGTTGTCCTGTTGAAGCGTGAGCCCTCTGGCGGCGGTTCCCTTCATGGGCCGGGTTACGACACGTTCGCCCTCGATCCTCAGGAACAGTTCCGGCGAGGCGGAAATTACCGTGAAATCGTCGCACCGCAGCAGCGCCGCATAGGAGACTGGCTGCTTGCGCCGCAAATCCCGGTAAAGCGCGACCGGATCGCCTTCGACGCGGAACCGGCCCTTGAGGGTCAGATTGAGCTGATAAATGTCGCCCGCGGCAATGTAGCTTTTTACCCGCGCGAAGCGCGTGCCATAGCTCTGCGCGCTCATGGTGAGTTCAGGTTCCGAGAGCCGGTACCGGCCCGTCGCGGATGCGTCCAGATAGTCCTCGACCTCGCGCCCCTCAAGGGTGCGAACCTGATCGAAGGCGCCAAACCACAGCAGCGGCACGCGCCTTCCCCCGGGCATCATCTGCGCAAAGCGCGGCTCCAGCGCATAACCCAGCTCGTATGAAAAATACCCCGCCAGATGGGCGCCGGATTTGCGTGCCGCCTCCAGCGCCGCGAGCGCGCCGCTTACCTCGCCCGGCGTATCGGCGCGGATGATCCGGCGCGGGGCCTCATAGAGCGCCGCATGGCCGGGCCCCTCGCGGGCATTGTCTATCAGGACGCTTGTCGGCACGAAAATCGCTCCATCGAAATCGCCAGGAATTGAGCAAAAGGGCACTGGAATGCTGTTGTCCAATGCGCATAATAGTGGTCTTGCCTTCCGGCGCCACAATATCAATGCTGTTTCCGGATAATTTGGCGGTCGGCGAGGGAGGTCTCCGCCGGTTGAGATTGCAGAAATCAGAAAGGTACCCCCCCATGCGTATCATAATCATGCTCGTTGTTTCGATGCTGTTTCTTGCGCCCGCGCAT
>BDTT01000086.1 GCA_002897995.1 bacterium BMS3Bbin10
GCATCTCCCCACAGAATGGGCCGCTTGCCTTGGCTCTCGATATGGTAGCCCAGAGGTCCCGGCGTATGCCCGAAGGACGGTATGGCGTTAATTCCTGAAACGACCTCGCCTTCGCTGTTGAGAAACAAGATCTTTTCGCGCAGCGGAACCAGTTTCTGCTGCACAATCTGCGCCCGTCTCGCGACCGGCGGATCAGCCGACCCCGCGTCCGGATCGGACCAGAATTCATACTCGCTCTCGCCGACCAGATAGCGGGCATTTGGAAAGATCGGTTTCCCGTTCTCCATGAGGCCGCCAATATGGTCGGGATGGCAATGGGTGATGGCGATGACGTCGATCTGCTCAGGTGTAAAACCGGCTTTTGCAAGTCCGGAGACCAGCCTGCCCGCGCCGACGTCACGGCGGATATCGCCATTGCCAGAATCGAACAGGATCAGTTCCTTTCCCGTATTCACCATCACCGGCGTATAGGAAATTTCCATCCTGGATTTCGGCAGGAAGTTTGCCTCCGCCAGTTCCTGGACGTCTTCCTCGAACTGGTCGTAGCCGAACACCGGAAAAGGGCCGGCGAAGCTCGTGCCGCCGTCCCACAGGGTCGTGATTTCAAAATCGCCAAGGGAGAAGCGGTAGTGGTTCGGGCGCGAGGCGCCCATCATCGGCGCGGCGGCCTGGGTGGGCGGCGAAAATGGTCCAGCAAGCGCCGCTGTTACGGCGCTTGCCCCTGAAGCCTTCAGCAGGCTGCGCCGTGAAAATTCCAGGCTGCCTTTGGTCATGATAATTGCTCTTGTGCTGGTTCCAACGGCGTGAAGGTCACGCGTCTTCTGAACCCTACCACATACAATCTGACAGGTTATTTCGGGGACAGTTTACTTAATTCCACAAGTTCCATAATTGTGCATAATGACGGTGAAGAGAATTAAGTAAACTGTCCCCGAAATAACGGTTGTGATAGGCTCTTGTTATGGCCCGGCTTGCGCGCATCGTCATTCCCGGAATTCCGCATCATGTGACCCAGCGCGGGAATCGCCGCGAGCAGGTATTCTTCGAGCCCGCTGACTATCGCGCCTATCTCGATTTTCTCGGAGCCTCCGCCGGCAAATCCAATACAAGCGTCATCGCCTACTGCCTGATGCCGAACCATGTTCATCTCATCCTCCTGCCGGACGGCAAGGATGGCTTGAGAGCGACGCTCGCGGACACGCATCGGCGCTACACCGGCCGGATTAATGCGCGCAACAAGTGGACGGGGCACCTTTGGCAGGGCCGGTTTGGATCGGTGGCGATGGATGAGGATCATCTGTATGCCTCTGTGCGATATGTCTCTCTCAATCCGGTGCGGGCGAGGCTGGTTTCGCGCGCCGAAGACTGGGAGTGGTCGAGCGTGCGCGCGCACCTGGCGGGCGTGAGTGACGGGGTTGTCGATGTGGCTCCGGTGCTCGAGCGGTTTCCCGATTTCGCGGCGATGCTGACGGCGGGGGAAGATGACGTGAAGAACGAAGAGATCAGGAAAGCGGAAACAGTTGGGCGTCCGCTGGGCAACGCTGAATGGATTCAAGATATGGAGCGGCTGATGGGCAGGACGCTTACGCCTAAAAAGCGTGGCCCCAAGCCGAGAACTGCCGGTAATTAGTAAACTGTCCCCTTAATCGGTAATTAGTAAACTGTCCCCTTAATTACCAGCCTCTTGACCTGCATTTGCACGTCACCGGGGCTCTCTTACCGCTCCAGCAGCCGGGGCATAATCTCGACGAAATTGCAGGGCCGGTGACGGTTGTCGAGCTGATATTTCAGGATACCGTTCCATGCATCCTTGCAGGCGCCCGGCGAGCCCGGCACGCAGAAGATATATGTGCCGTTGGCGACGCCGCCGCAGGCGCGCGACTGGATGGTTGAGGTGCCGATCTTCTCGAAACTCTGCATGTGAAAGAGCGTCGAAAAGCCCTCGATTTCTTTCTCGAAAAGGGGGCGGACGGCTTCGGGTGTGATATCCCGCCCGGTAAAACCCGTGCCCCCGGTCGTGATCACCACATCGACGCCCGAGGTTTCAATCCACCCCTTGAGAACAGCGCGAATGGCCTCGACATCGTCCTTCACGATTGTCCGCTCGGCCAGCATATGCCCGGCTTCGGTGAGCATTTTCTCAAGCGACGCTCCGGATTTGTCTTCTTCGAGCGTGCGCGTATCGGAAACCGTCAATACGGCGATATTCACGGGGATGAACGGGCGGCTCTCGTCAATCCTGGGCATGGGCAGGGTCCTTTAAGTCAATGACCAATTCTAACTCAGATTGAACCCCTTGGCGCGGATGAAGTTGCCGAAATCCTCGCGGTCGGGACGGGAATATTGTCGCGCCTTGTCCTCCGACCATCCATAGAGTTCCGCTTCGCCGAATATTTCGGCATTGCGCTGAGAGGAGAATGGCTGATGTTCGGCGCGCCGGGCGTCATAAGCGCCGATCTGTTCCGCGAGCGCGTCTTCGCAAAACCTGTCTGTGTGAAGCGTCGTCTCCAGTGGAAGCCGCATGCTGATTTGCCCCTCCTTCGCCGGCCAGCCCAGCGCAAGCCCGGCGACGGCGAACACATGGGTAGGCAGGGCAAGCAGATCGCTCACTTTTTGCGATTCATTGCGTATGGCGCTGACCGGGCAACAGCCGAGCCCGACCGATTCCGCCGCCATCATGAAGGTTGCGAGCGCTATCCCGGCATCTAGCGAAGCATTGAAGAAGGCATCGAGATGATCGTTTGCGAACCGGCGGCCGCGCCATTCACTCAGCTGTCTCTGCCGGCGGTTGTTGGCGCAGAACACCAGGAACGCGGGCGCGGAATTCATCCAGGCGTTGCCGGGGATGATCTCCATCAGCTTTGCGCGCTGGTCAGCATCTTCAATGATGACGATGTCGCACTGCTGAAGATCGCTCTTGGCGGGCGCGCACAGGGCGAGGGCGCATAAGGAGCGTACCAGTTCCCGGTCCAACGGGTCAGGCTTGAAACTGCGGTGGGAGCGCCTGTTGGCGAGCTGGGCCGGGAATTCAGCCTGGCCAAGAAGGGCGGGCGCCGAGGGTGCCTCAGGCCCGAAGCGCAGCTTCAGGGCGTCGTCGATCGGGCTCATATGATCTCATTCCTTGGTGTTGAGCGCGTCTTTCAGCGTCAGCAGATCGCGCCACGCCAGGCGCTTGGCGGCCGGCGTGCGCAGCAGATAGGCCGGATGCAGCATGGGCATTGCGCGGCGTGTTCTGCCGCCGATTTCGCAGGTCCGCCATGTGCCGCGTAATTTGGTGATGCCCTGTTTGGTCCCAAGCAGATTTTGCGAGGCCGGGCCGCCGATGAGGACCAGAAATTCCGGGTTCAGCAACTCGACCTGCCGGTTGAGAAAGGGCAGGCAGGCCTGCACTTCCTGCGTCGTGGGTGTCCGGTTTCCGGGCGGGCGCCAATAGACGATGTTGGTGATGTAAACATCGTCTTGGGTAAGGGAAATGGCCTTGAGCATTTTGTCGAGCAATTGCCCCGCGCGGCCCACAAAGGGCAGGCCCTGCAAATCCTCATCGCGCCCGGGACCCTCGCCGATGAGCATGACCCGCGCCTTGTCGCTGCCGCGCTTGAAGCACATTTTCTTGGCGGTCGCCTTCAAGGGACAGCCATCGAATTCAGACAGGGATCGTTCGAGTTCCTCAAGCGTCTTTGCGCTAGCGGCGCGTTCGCGGGCATCCATGACGGCTTCATCGGGGGCGACGCTGGCGAAGCCGGGACGTGGTTCAGCAGGCGCCGGAGGGTTTTGAGGCAAATCGCGGGCCGGAGGGGCTTTTGCCGCGGGCCTGGCCTTCTTTGCCCGGGCGAACCAATCGGCCGGAGCGTCCTCAATGGCTTCGTCCACGCCCATGGCCCGGTACCAGTCGAGCAAGGCGGCGGCGGATGAGGGGTCGGGGGTTGTCATGACATGTTCCAGGTTTGCTAACCTGACTTACCATGATGCGGCGGTGCGCGAGAAGGCATAGGCTGAGCTTATTCCCTCGCACTGGAAGCAGGGAACGATTGACGTCATGCGCTTGCGCGCCCTATCCACTCTCCTGAAAGAAGAGGTATGCGAAAATGTCTGAGTCGTCTGCGCCCATTCCCGAGCGGGAGTCCATGGAATTCGATGTCGTGATTGTCGGGGCCGGGCCTGCCGGGCTCGCCGCCGCGATCCGCCTGAAGCAGCTGGCGCAGGAAAATAACCAGGACGTTTCGGTCGTCGTTCTGGAAAAGGGCTCCGAGGTCGGCGCGCATATTCTGTCAGGCGCGGTTCTGGACCCGGTTGGCCTCGACGCACTCATTCCCGACTGGCGCGAGCGCGGCGCTCCGGTGGACACGCCGGTGAGCGCCGACAAATTCCTCTATCTCACGTCAGGCAAAGCGATCCGCCTGCCCAATTTTCCGATGCCGCCGCTGATGAGCAATCACGGGAGCTATGTGGTGAGCCTCGGCAATCTGTGCCGCTGGCTTGCAGAACAGGCCGAGGCGCTCGGCGTGGAAGTCTATCCCGGCTTTGCCGCAAGCGAAATTCTCTATGACGGCGAGGGCGCGGTGCGCGGCGTGGCAACCGGCGATATGGGCGTCGCGCGCGACGGTACGCCCAAGGACACCTTCATGCGGGGCATGGAGCTCATCGGCAAATATACGTTTTTCGGGGAGGGCGCACGCGGCTCACTCACAAAACAGCTCGTTGCCGGGTTCAAACTCGATGAGGGCCGGAGCCCGCAGAAATACGGGCTCGGCCTCAAGGAGTTGTGGGAAGTCGCGCCGGACAAACACAAGCCCGGCCTGGTGCAGCACACCATGGGCTGGCCGCTCGACGACGCCACCGGCGGCGGCTCGTTCATCTACCACTTCGGAGAAAATCTGGTGTCGGTTGGTTTCGTCGTCCATCTGAATTACGCCAACCCCTATCTTTCGCCGTTTGAGGAGTTTCAGCGCTTCAAAACCCATCCCGGCATCCGGGGAACCTTCGAGGGCGGCAAGCGCGTGGCCTATGGCGCGCGCGCGCTCACCGAGGGGGGGCTCCAGTCAGTGCCGAAACTCGCCTTTCCCGGCGGAGCACTCATCGGCTGCGGCGCGGGCTTTATGAATGTGCCGCGCATCAAGGGTACTCATAACGCCATGCTGAGCGCAATCATGGCGGCCGAATCTTCGTTTCAGGCGCTGCAATCGGGACGTGCGGGCGATGTGCTTGAGACTTATGAAAAGGCCTATGAAACCAGTGGTATAGCCAAGGATTTGAAGCGGGTTCGAAACGTAAAGCCGCTGTGGTCGCGCTTGGGTACGCGGCTTGGATTGATGCTGGGCGGAGTGGATATGTGGCTGGGTACGTTGTTTCCGTTCCTGAAGTACACGCTGGGCCACGGCAAACCTGATTATGCGAGTTTGGAGCCCGCATCCAAATTCACACCCATCGATTACCCCAAGGCGGACGGTGCCCTCACTTTCGACAGGCTCTCATCCGTTTTCCTGTCCGCGACAAATCATGAAGAAGACCAGCCGGTGCATCTGAAGGTCGCCGATATGGATTTGCAGCTTGCAAGCGAACATGACCGGTTTGCCGGGCCATCGGAGCGCTATTGCCCGGCGGGCGTTTATGAATGGATCGTGGAAGGCGAGGGCGGTGAACCCCGCTTTCAGATCAATGCCCAGAACTGCGTTCACTGCAAAACCTGCGATATCAAGGACCCGGAACAAAACATCACCTGGATCCCGCCGGAAGGCGGCGGCGGGCCGAACTATCCGAATATGTAAATCTGCCCTGGCAGGAGCAAACCGATGTTCTCAATGCAGGAACTCGAAGCGGCGGCGGACGTCGTCCACGCCGTCATGGCGCCGACCCCGCAGCACAACTGGCCGCTGCTCGGCGCACGGACGCGGTGCGAGGTGTGGGTCAAGCATGAAAACCATACGCCCATCGGCGCATTCAAGCTGCGTGGCGGGCTGGTCTATCTCAATGAGTTGATGGCGTCGGGCGGGCAAATCACCGGGCTGATTACCGCGACACGCGGCAATCACGGCCAATCGATCGCCCTTGCCGGCCGCAGATACGATATGCCCGTCATCATTTATGTGCCTCTTGGCAACAGCGCCGAAAAGAACAGGGCGATGGAGGCTTTTGGCGCCGAGCTCGTCGAGTATGGCGCCGATTTCGACGAATCCCGGATTGAGGCGGACCGGGTGGCGGCGGAGCGGAAGCTGCATTTCGTGACAGCTTTTCATCCCTGGCTCATCCGCGGCGTGGCGACCTACGCATTGGAGTTTCTTTCCGCCTTGCGCGATCTGGACACGGTCTATGTCCCTGTCGGCATGGGTTCGGGGATTTGCGGCCTTATCGCGACGCGGGATTTGCTCGGACTCAAAACGAAAATTGTCGGCGTCGTGGCGGAGAAGGCGCCGGCCTATGCCCTGTCGTTCGAAGCTGGAGAGGTGCGCGAAACGAACGGCGCCGCGACTTTCGCCGACGGCATGGCCTGCCGCGTTCCGGCGCCTGAAGCGCTGGAAATAATATGCCGGGGCGCGGAGCGCATCGTCACGGTTTCAGAGGACCAGATTGCGCAAGCCATACGCGCCTATTACAGCGACACGCATAATCTGGCGGAGGGCGCCGGCGCGGCTCCGCTGGCGGCGCTCATGAAGGAGCGCGACGCCATGCGCGGACGCAAGGTCGGCCTTGTTCTGAGTGGCGGTAATCTGGATGCCGGGCCATTCTCCACCGTGCTGAACGGCGGGACGCCGGAGCTGGGCCATGTTGCGTGATTTGGCCGTGCGCTTTATGACGCAGGAGTGATCAGGCCTGATTGGGCCTTGCGGGCAGTCCGAAATAGCGTAATTCTGTCTTTCGGATGCTCATATTGCGCTGTACCCTGGTGGAAGTGCGCTGGCGGAGTTGGCATCAATGTCAAAAATAAATCCCATGTGGGGCAGGGTCAGCCGGATAGTTGGCCTTGCGGTACTGATTAATCTTCTTGCGGCGCCTGTATCCAACGTTGCCTGGGTGGAGGAAAAGAACGCGCAGACGCGCTCCCTGCTCGGCAGCTATCTAGCGGGACGCTTCGCACGGACGCAGCGCGACAATTCCAAGGCTGCGCAGTTCTATGAAAACGCGCTGTCCAAGGATCCCGGCAGCGACCTTATTCTGCAGCGAACTTTCCTGCTTGATGCGATCGGGGGGGATTGGGACCGCGCCTTGCGGCTCGCCGAAGATGTCGCCGCCAATGAACCGTCACACCAGATTGCCCGCTTTCTGCTTGGCGTCAAAGCCTTCAAGCAAGGCAATTTCGGCGTTGCGGAGAAACATTTCGCTTCTGTCCAGAAGGGAACGCTTTCCAATCTGACCGCGCGGCTGGCCCACGCCTGGACATTGTTGGCGGGCGGGGACGCCGATCGCGCGATCGCTGAACTGGACAAGATAAAAAAAGCCAATTGGTCCCAGTTCTATCAATACTATCATCGCGGGCTGATCGCCGATGTTGCGGGCAAGCGGGAGGTCGCCGAAAAGGCGCTGTCGAAAGCCTTCGAAAGCCGCCCCCGCACGCTCAGGATCGCGGAAGCCTACGCCCGGCATGTGAGCTTTATGGGCGACACAAGGCGGGCGAAGCGGATTTTGAAAAAACATATCGGCAAGTCGGCCGGGCATCCCATTTCCCTGGCCCTGCTGAAGGATATCAGTGCGGGCAAAAAGCAGTCGTTGCTCATCACCAGTCCGTCGGAGGGGCTGGCGGAAGTATTCTACGCCATTGGCGATGCGCTGACAGGGGAGGACAGCACGGAGGTTGGCCTCGTCTATCTGCGTATCGCATTGTACCTGAAACCGGACTTCCCGCTCGCCAATATCGCTATCGGCGAGGTTTTCGACAAGATGGAGAAGTATCAGCGGGCCATCGAAATCTATGACCGTGTGCCACGGACATCGCCGATCTGGAATAGAGTTCAGATCCGCAAGGCTTATGACCTGAACTCTCTTGAGAAAACCGAAGAAGCGAAAGCGCTGTTGAAGAGGCTGGCCGAGACCACACCGGGAGATCCGCGCGCCTATGACGCTCTGGGCAGCATTCTGCGCTCCCGGCAGCGCTATGAGGAATCGGATCGCTACTATACCCGCGCCATAGAAATGATAGGCAAGCCGTTGCCGCGGCATTGGACGCTGTACTATGCACGCGGTGTAAGCCGCGAGCGGCTCAAGAACTGGCCCGGCGCGGAGGCCGATCTGAAGATGGCCCTCAAGCTCAGCCCGGATCAGCCCCTGGTTCTGAATTATCTTGGATATTCCTGGGTCGATCAGGGCGTCAATCTCAAGAGGGCCATGGATCTCATACGCAAAGCCGTGAAGCTGAAGCCCAATGATGGGTATTTCGTCGACAGCCTGGGGTGGGCGCATTACCGGCTTGGAAATTTTCAAAAAGCGGTTCAGCACCTGGAGCACTCCGTGGAATTGCGCCCCGATGACCCGGTCATAAATGATCATCTGGGGGACGCCTATTGGCGGGTGAAACGGTTCCTCGAGGCGAAATATCAATGGTCGCAGGCGCTCACGCTGGAGCCTGAGCCGGAAGACGAAGTAAAGATCAGGCAGAAACTCAAGAGCGGTCTCGACAGTCCCAAGAAGCGCGTCGTCGCTTCGGCCGCCAGCGACAAGAACAAGGTCAGTGACGCCCAGCAGGCAGGCGCCGTAAAGGACGTGGCGGTCCTTGGATCGAAGCCCGCGGAGCTGAAAAAGGCGGTGGAAGAGGCAACCACTGGCCGCACCCATATTGTCAGGGAAGGGGAGACGCTTTGGGATATCGCCAATGAATATCTGGGCGATGGCAATCTGTTTGAGCTGATCTACCGCGCCAACCGGAAGGTTCTGGAGACTCCGGACAGTATCCGCCGCGGCCAGAAACTCCAGATACCGCCCAAACCGTAACTCGCCAATATTGTCTTGCGTGCATCTGTCCGCGACTTGCGGGCACGGATCAAACTTCGCCCGGCATCAATGAGAACTGGCATAAGTGAACAAGCGCCCGCCAAGGTCAACCTGACGCTCAAGGTCATTGGCAAGCGGCCTGACGGTTTTCACGAACTCGTCTCTCTGGCTGCCTTCGCGTCTGTAAGCGATTTGCTTGTGCTTGTCCCGGAGGCGGACGCATCGCTCTGTGTCGAGGGCCCGTTCGCCGGCGATCTGGGCGAAGACAATCTGGTGCTCCAGGCGGCTGAAATGCTGTTGGAGCATTTTCCAAACAGGCGGACGGGAGCGTTCACACTGGACAAACAGCTTCCCGTCGCCGCCGGACTGGGCGGCGGGTCGGCCGACGCCGCCGCTGCGCTGCGTCTGATGGAGCGCGCCACCCCTGACCCGGTTCCGCGCGAGACCATTGCCCGCGTGGCCGGGCTTCTGGGGGCGGATGTCTCCGTCTGCCTTGCCTCGAAAGCGTCCATGATGCGCGGTCGCGGCGATGACATCATGCAGATTGCGGCCCTGCCGGAGCTCCCGTCCGTTCTGGTCAATCCCGGAGTGGCGCTTGGCACGGGGGACGTTTTCGCGGCGCTCGGCGCACCGCCGGTGAAGGACGCCTGCGCAGACAATGATGCTGAGCCCGCGTCTTTCGGTTCCGCGGATGAACTGGCCGCCTATATCCGGAACACGGGAAACGATCTGGAGGCTACGGCCATCAAATGCGCTCCGGTTATTGCGGAGGTTCGCGCGGCGCTTCGCGCTACTGCGGGATGCCGGCTGGCGCAAATGTCCGGAAGCGGTCCAACCTGTTTCGGGATTTTCGGCGACGCGGATGAGGCCCGCGCCGCCGCGCGGACTCTTTCCGCAGCCCATCCGCATTGGTGGGTTGTGGCAACGCAGCTGGGCTAATACGAGGGGTCGTCAGCATTGACCGATCCGCACATCCTTCGAGACGGCGCGTTGCGCCTCCTCAGGATGAGGTTTTGTGACAGAAAAACAAAATACAACACCTCATGGTTCGGAGCGCCCGTAAGGACGCGTCTCGAAGCACCCGGCATGGAATAGACCGTTTCTGTTCTTAACAAAAACGGTAAGGCCGCGACTGCGGCCCGGCGCTTATGCGCCGCGCCCGCGCAGACCCGCGCGAAGCGCGGACAGGTCGTGAGCGAAAAAATCCAGAGCGATTCCGTCAAAGACGGAACCGCTCTAGTGAGCGCGATCGATGCAGAAGGCCACCGTATCGAGCAGCGCGGCCTTGTAGTTGGTGTCGGGAAAGATCGCCAGTGCGTCATGGGCGATGGAACCATAATGCCGGGCGCGCTCCACCGTGTCATCGATGGCGCCATGCTGGCGAACGAGCGCAATCGCTTCTTCAAGGTCGCCGTCGCGAACATCACTATCCTGAAGGACGCGGCGCCAGAATTTCCGGTTCTCCCCGCTGCCGCGCCTGTATGACAGGACTACGGGAAGAGTAATTTTCCCCTCGCGGAAATCATCGCCGACGGATTTGCCCAGTTGTTCCTGGTCGCCGGAATAGTCGAGCACGTCGTCGAGAAGCTGGAAGGCAATGCCGAGATTCTTGCCGTAGGAGCGCAGTGCCGCCTTTTCCGTCTTGGGGCGCCCGGCCAATACGCCGCCGACCTCCGCGGCGGCGGCGAACAGAGCGGCGGTCTTGGCATCGATGATCGCCAGATATTCGTCTTCGTTCGTTTCGGTGTTTTTTGAGGCTATGAGCTGCATGACCTCGCCTTCGGCAATCACCGCGGCCGCGTTTGACAGAATGCGCAG
The DNA here is from genome assembly GCA_002897995.1 of bacterium BMS3Bbin10. GTDB lineage: Bacteria > Pseudomonadota > Alphaproteobacteria > Rhizobiales > Methyloligellaceae > UBA2767. Next base: position 10,738 of record BDTT01000086.1, read on the forward strand.
GGCTTCCAGGGAGCCCACATCAACCATCATCTTGAACGCCTGCCCCAGAAGGAAATCGCCGACCAGCACGCTCGCCTCGTTACCCCACAGGATGCGCGCGGACTCCTTGCCGCGCCGCAGATCGCTTTCATCGACCACGTCGTCGTGGAGCAAGGTAGCGGTGTGCATGAATTCGACGCTGGCCGCCAGCTGCACATGGTCAACGCCGTCATAGCCGCACATGCGCGCTGCCGCGATGGTGAGCATCGGGCGCAGCCTCTTGCCTCCCGAATCAATGAGATGCCCGGCAAGCTCCGGGATCAGTTCCACGTCGGAGCGGGCCTTGTCGAGGATGATGCGATTGACCCCCGCCATATCATCACCAACCAGATCGAACAGAAGCTGCAGACTGGCTCTCGGCTCTCTTGCGCCGGCAAGCGGTATGACTACACCCAAGATCGAACTCCCCCTTGGTACTTCAACCAGGCCCCAGTATATTCGTTCGGCCCGGTTGGCGGTCAAGCCGATAGGGATGCGTTGGCGTCGCACATTTTCGGGGCTGGATTTCTTCCAGTTTCATGTACGGCGATATTGGAGGGGCGTCAATTGAAGGAACTGTTTCGCAGTAATGACGCGGTCCTGCTGTCGTTTGTTCAGGCGATTTTGTCCGATGCCGGCGTCGCGCATCAGATCGCCGACAGCTATATGAGCATCATGGAGGGCTCGCTCGGCGTTTTGCCCCGGCGCGTGCTTGTGGCGGAAGATGAATGGGCGCAGGCATGCCGGATTCTCAAGGAGGCCGATCTGGATCATGTTGTCGGGCAGAGCTGACCCCACGGACGAGACCACGCGCGACGCATTCCTCGATGGCCGGCTCACCATACGCCAACCCGCATCGGGCCCGCGCACGGCCATAGACGCACTCTTTCTTGCCGCCGCCGTTCCAGCCGTGGCGGGTAAAAAACAAAAAATTCTGGAGGCGGGCGCGGGTTCGGGTGTGGCCAGTCTTGCGCTATGCGCAAGGGTCCAGGATGCGCGCATCACCGGCGTTGAGGTGCAGCCCGGGCTGGCGGCGCTTGCCCGGGAGAACGCGCGTTTGAACGATTTTTCCGAGCGATGCAGGATTATCGAGGCAGACATCACGGCGCGCGCGCAAGTGCTGGAACATGCCGGGCTTGTGCGCGAGAGCTTCGATCATGTGGCCGCCAATCCACCATTCTATATAAGCAGCCGGCACCGCGAGGCGGCTGACCCGCAGGTCGCCAGGGCCTATGGCGCAAAGCCGGGAGATCTGGAGAAATGGGTCAGGTTTCTCGCCACCATGGCCGCGCCGCGCGCAACCGTGACGATGATCCACACAGCCGAAGTGCTTGGCGAGTTGCTGGCGCTGCTGGAGGGGCGTTTCGGGGGAGTGGCGGTCTATCCGCTGTTCGCGCGCGAGGGCGCGCCGGCAAAGCGCATTCTGGTGCAGGGCATCAAGGGCAGCCGGGCGCCGGCCGAGTTGCATTCAGGGCTGGTTTTGCACAAACCGAACGGGGACTACACTGAAGCTGCCGATGCCGTGTTGCGCGGGATGGCGGGACTTTCGCTTCGCCAGACAAAAGAATGAAGTGGAAGACCGCCGCAACCGGGGGGCGCATGCGGCGGTCTTCCGGAGCCTGAACCTTAAAGGCTCGAGCTCTTTCCTAGTAGCAGACGCGATAGCGGCGGTGGACCATCTTGGTGTTCCAGCGATTGTTGTGGGGTCCCCAGTAGCGGACTTTCACCTTTTTCACTTTCCAGCGGCAATTGGGGCGATAGGACCTGTAGCCATGGTTGTGCCGGCCAACGCCGCGCCAGGCAACGGCGCCCCTGTGACCGCGCCATCCGTAAAATCCATAACCGTAACCATGACCGTGGCCGCCGATGACGACCTTGACGCCGGCGTCGGCGTTTGAGGGACCGGCAATGGTGCCGGTGGCGAGAGTGGCGACAGCCGCTGCGGCGAGGAGCAATTTATTGATCATGAGAATCTCCTTGAGGTTTAAATTCATGCCGGGTTTCCGCCAGGTGTGGTGTGCGTTGTTGCCGCACTGATGATTTCGTTTTAGCGCCGCGCGCCTGAACTCATCGTGAGGAGTTCGTTCATCTCCCGTTCAGCCTTCCGGAACGGGACTGAACATCAATGAAATAAAACGGATAAATGTATAGTCAGCCTGCTGGTTGTGATGCTGATGCTCTCGCCCGCGCAGCTTCGCGCTTGATTCAGAGCCCGCGCGGGTTATTTATGGCAAGCTGAAGGGCCGCGTTTCGCCAGGCCCGGTAATCTGCGCAGGGTGGCTTTGTGAGAATTCCCTTTTCCCGCTTTTTTACAAGATCGGGTCCGGTCGTTCCGGTCCTGCGTTTTGCCGGGCCCATCGGGGCTGTTACGCCGTTGCGTCCGGGCGTCTCACTGGCGACCATGGCGGGCGTCATCCACCGCGCCTTCGCCATGAAGGGCGCCAAGGCGGTGGCTGTTCAGGTCAATTCACCGGGCGGCTCGCCAGTGCAGTCGATGCTGATTTACAGGCGCATTCGCGACCTGGCCGACGAGAAGGGCCTGCCCGTCTATGTGTTTGCCGAGGACGTGGCCGCGTCCGGCGGATATCTGATCGCGCTGGCCGGCGATGAAATCTATGTGGATGCAAGCTCCATCGTCGGCTCCATCGGCGTGGTGGCTTCCGGGTTTGGCTTCGACAAGGCGATCAAGCGTTTCGGCATTGAACGCAGGGTCTACACCGCCGGGGAGAACAAGGTGGCCCTCGATCCGTTCCAACCCGAGAAAGCGGACGATATCGAGCGCCTGAAGGAACTTCAGGGCGATGTGCACGAGACTTTCATCGACCTGGTGAAGGAGCGGCGCGGAAGGCGGATCAAAAATGCGGGCGACAGGTTGTTCACCGGGGAATTCTGGTCGGGCAAAAAGGCGGTTGAGCTGGGGCTCGTGGACGGTATTTCCGATTTGCGGTCGAAAATGCGCGAACTGCTGGGCAAGAAGGTCAAGCTCAGGCTCGTGACGCCGAAGCGCAGCTTGTTCTCACGGCGTTTGCGCGGCGTGTTCTCCAGAGGCTCGGACGAGATGGCGGATTCCGGAATTCTCGAACCGAGCCTGGCCGACGATTTGATCTCGGCGGTGGAAGCGCGGGCGCTGTGGTCGCGCTTTGGTCTGTAGCCCGCTGAATAACCCGCAAAGAAACTGTTGCGCGCGAAGGGGCCGCGCGCGTAAGCAGGTCCTCAGCGGTTAGCGAATCTCCGGGCAGTATTCATGGCCAAGGCACAGACGGCCCCCCTGCGGCCGGACAAATCCTTTCAGGACCTGATCCTGGTGCTCCAGCAATACTGGGCGTCCCTGGGCTGCGTCCTGCTCCAGCCCTATGACATGGAGGTCGGCGCGGGCACCTTTCACCCGGCAACCGCTTTGCGCGCGCTGGGCCCCAGGCCCTGGAACGCGGCCTATGTGCAGCCCTCGCGCCGCCCCGCCGACGGGCGCTATGGAGAGAACCCGAACCGGCTGCAGCATTATTACCAGTATCAGGTGATCCTGAAACCCAGCCCGCCCGACATTCAGGACCTCTATCTCAACTCTCTTTACGCCATCGGCATCGATCCCAAAAACCACGACATCCGCTTCGTGGAAGACGACTGGGAGAGCCCGACGCTCGGCGCCTGGGGCCTGGGCTGGGAAGTGTGGTGCGACGGCATGGAAGTCTCGCAATTCACCTACTTCCAGCAGGTTGGCGGGTTCGACTGCGATCCGGTTTCGGGCGAGCTGACCTATGGCCTTGAGCGCCTGGCCATGTATTGCCAGGGCGCCGACAATGTTTTCGATCTCAACTTCAATGGCGGCGAAGGCGCAAAGCGGGTCACATACGCAGACGTTTTTCTCCAGGCCGAGCAGGAATATTCCCGGTATAATTTCGAATACGCCGACACGGATCGCCTGCTGACCCACTTCCGCGATGCGGAAGCCGAATGCAGGGCGCTGCTGGAGGCGGGGGACCGGGGCGAGGGGAAGCGCCATGAATGCGTGCTCCCCGCCTATGACCAGTGCATCAAGGCGAGCCACATCTTCAATCTGCTCGATGCGCGCGGGGTCATTTCCGTCACCGAGCGCCAGGCCTATATCCTGCGCGTGCGCGACCTCACCAAGGCCTGCTGCACCGCCTGGCTGCGGACGCAAGCGGGAGGCGCGCCATGATGCAGCGTTCCCCCACCCCCAGCCCCTCCCCGCCAGGGGGAGGGGAAGAAAAATTGAACCTTCTTCTACCTTCTGTTCTTCCAGAGGAGGGCATGCCCCTTTCTCCCTCCCCCTTGACGGGGGAGGGCAGGGGTGGGGGTGATCGGGTAAAGACTCGTGGGGGTGACCTGGAAAAAACCAGGGGAGGCGCATCATGAGCGAGCTTCTGCTTGAACTCTTTAGCGAAGAAATTCCCGCCGGTATGCAAGCGCGTGCAGGTGAGTACTTACAGCGCCTCGTTTGCGACGGTCTGAAAGCGGCGGGGATTGACTTCGGGGAGGCGAGGAACTTTGCGGGACCCCGCCGCCTCACGCTGGTGGTCGACGGCCTGCCGGACAAATCCCCCGATGTGTCCGACGAGCGCAAGGGGCCGCGCGTGGGCGCGCCCGACAAGGCCATCGAGGGGTTTTTGCGGGGCGCCGGTCTCAAGTCGGTGGATGAAGCAGAGGTCGTAACAGACGAAAAGAAGGGCGACTTTTATGTGGCCCGCATCGAAAAGAAAGGCCGCGCGACTTCCGATGTGATCGCGGAGTTGGTCCCGGCCGCCATACGGCAGTTCCCCTGGGCCAAATCGCAGCGCTGGGGCGCGGGGCGCCTGCGCTGGGTGCGCCCGCTGCATTCGATCCTGTGTGTACTCGGCGGCAGGACGGTGGCCTTCGATGTGGACGGCATTGCCAGCGGCAACGAGACGCGCGGCCACCGCTTCATGGCTCCCGGTGCCTTCGGGGTCAAGGACTTCGCCGATTATGAAGAGAAACTGCGCAAAGCCCATGTGATCCTTGATGGCCGCGAGCGGCAAAAGATAATCCTCAAGGGCGCGCGCGCGGCCGCGAAAAAAGCCTCTCTCGAATTGGTCGAGGATGACGCGCTTCTCGCCGAGGCCGCCGGGCTCGTTGAACGGCCGGTGGTTCTCATGGGCACGTTCGACGAGGCATTTCTCGACGTGCCGCCGGAAGTGATTATTACGGCCATCAGGAAGCATCAGAAATGCTTCTCCCTGCGTCAACCCTCTTCTCCCTCCCCCTTGACGGGGGAGGGCAGGGGAGGGGGTGACCCTGTAAAAACGCGAGGGGGTGAAAGCGGTTTATCCGCGAAGTTGCCCCCCACCCCTGACCCCTCCCCGCCGGGGGGAGGGGGAGCTTTGGCCAACCGCTTCATCCTCGTCTCCAACCTGATCGCGCAGGACGGCGGCAAGGCCATTACCCAAGGCAATGAGCGGGTCGTGCGCGCGCGGCTCTCGGACGCCAAATTCTTCTGGGATCAGGACCGCAAGGTGAAACTGGAAGACCGGCTGCCGGAGCTGGAAGGGATTATCTTCCACGAGAAGCTCGGGACGCAGGCGGAGCGGGTGGAACGGCTGAAGGGTCTCGCGCGCGAACTCGCGCCTATCGTCGGGGCTGATCCTGATAAGGCGGAACGGGCGGCACAGCTTTGCAAGGCCGATCTGGTCACGGACATGGTCGGAGAGTTCCCCGACCTGCAAGGGCTGATGGGCAAATATTATGCGCTCGACCAAGGCGAAGATGCATCAGTTGCGGCGGCCATTGAGGAACACTACCGCCCGCAAGGGCCGAACGACGCGGTGCCGAAAGATCCGGTTTCCATTGCCGTCGCGCTTGCTGACAAGCTGGACATCCTTGTCGGCTTCTGGGCTATCGATGAGAAGCCGACTGGATCAAAGGACCCCTACGCGCTGAGAAGGGCGGCACTCGGGGTTATTCGAATTGTGCTGGAGAATGAGTTACGGTTTCCGCTGCTCCAAACTGCCCATATCATTTACCCAAGACACAAAGAACTAGTCATTCTGGCAGTCGGCGGTCAAATGGTTATCCGAGAGAAAATTGAGGCAATATTCTCAGAAGCAGGAAAGTCCCCAGAAGAGATTGTTGATGGCGATGTCGAGACATTTATACACACCGAATACTGGGCAGTGGTTGGTCTGTTGCGGGTATTCTTAATTGAGCGCCTCAAAGTTTATCTTCGTGACAGAGGGACAAGGCACGATCTCATAGACGCAGTAATCTCTGATGACTCAGACGACCTCCTGATGATTGTCTCCCGGGTCGAGGCGCTGGGTAAATTCCTCGGCACCGACGACGGCGCGAACCTGCTGGCCGGTGTGAAGCGCGCGGCGAATATCCTTCGTATCGAAGAGAAGAAGGAGAAGCGCAGCTTCACCGGTGAAGTCGATCCCGAGCTCTTCGAGCAGGATGAGGAAAAGGCACTGGCCAAGGCCATCGGCGAGGCCGCCAGGGCCGCTGAGGCTGCCGTCGAAAAAGAAGACTTCGAAGCCGCGATGGCGGCGATGGCCAAGCTTCGCTCACCTGTCGACGCCTTCTTCGATAACGTCACGGTCAACGCAGACGATCCCAAGCTGCGCGAGAATCGCCTGAAGCTGCTCAATCGGATTCGCGAAGCGACATTGTCCGTTGCCGATTTCTCGAAGATCGGGGGGTAACGATTTTCTCCCTCCCCCCTTGAGGGGGAGGGCTGGGGAGGGGGGTCGAAAGGTAAAACTCTTTGGCCCTTTCCCCTCTCCCTTTCCGCCGAATGACTTGCGTGGCTGCGCCTCGCAAGATCATGGCGCAAAGCCCTCTCCCTCAAGGGGAGAGGGAAGAGTAGGTTTGATCTGCGTCCATTACAGGGACCATAAAGGAGCGAGAAACCCCCATGGCCCCTCGCATCAATATCGTCACGCTCGGCGTCAACGACATCGCCGCCGCCACCACCTTCTACGAAAAGCTCGGCTTTGAAAAATCGGCAAGCATGAGCAATCCGGGCGTGACCTTTTTCAAGGGCGCGGGCTGCGTGCTGGGGCTGTTCGGCAGGGAGGCGCTGGTTGAGGATGCCTGCGTTCAGGATCACTGGAGCGGGCAGGGCGGCGTGACGCTGGCCCACAATCTGGAAAGCGAAGGCGCGGTGGACGCGTTTATGGTCCTGGCGGAAAAATAGGGCGCAAAGATTTTGAAAGGCGCGGGCAAGACCTTCTGGGGCGGATACAGCGGCTATTTCGCCGATCCGGACGGGCATGTGTGGGAAATCGCGCATAATCCTTTCTTCCCAATCAGTGACAAGGGCCTGCTCGAATTGCCTGATTGATGGGGAGAAATCCGCTTCCCTCCCTTCGCCGTATTGAGTCTTGGGACGGCGAGCGTTAAACAGGCGCAACACTGGCCGGAGACATGGAAGATTTCTGTCATGAGCGAGCCGCAGCGCGCACCCGCTACACCGCCTAAATGGGTTTTCAGCTTTGGCGGCGGCAAGGCGGAAGGGTCCGCCGATATGAAGGAGCTGCTCGGCGGCAAGGGGGCGAATCTTGCCGAGATGGCCAATCTCGGACTGCCCGTTCCGCCCGGCTTTACCATCACGACGGATGTCTGCGCGGCCTATAGCGAGCGGGGCGGCGAGCTTCCAGGCGGCCTTGCGCCTCAGGTCGAGGCCGCCCTTGCCGCCATTGGCGAGGCCACGGGCCGCAAGTTCGGCGATGCCGGAATGCCGCTTCTCGTTTCGGTGCGTTCGGGCGCCCGCGCCTCCATGCCGGGCATGATGGATACGGTGCTCAATCTGGGGCTCAATGACGAGACGGTGGAGGCGGTTGCCAGGCAGTCGGGAGACAAGCGCTTCGCCTATGATTCATACCGGCGCTTCATCCAGATGTATTCAGACGTGGTGCTCGGTGTCGGGCATCATCTGTTTGAAGACATTCTGGAAAATTACCGCAACCTGAACGGCTATTCGCTGGACACGGACTTGTCCGCCGACAACTGGGTTGAGGTTATCGATGCGTATAAAAACTGCGTGATGGAGGAGCTTGGCGAGCCTTTCCCGCAGGATATTCACGCCCAGCTCTGGGGGGCCATTTCGGCGGTGTTCGGCTCCTGGCAGAATGCCCGAGCCAAGACCTACCGGCGGCTCCACGCGATCCCCGACGACTGGGGCACCGCGGTCAATATTCAGGCGATGGTGTTCGGCAATATGGGCGATACCAGCGCAACCGGCGTTGCTTTCACCCGCAATCCCTCCACCGGCGCGAAGGAACTCTACGGCGAATTTTTGCTGAATGCGCAAGGTGAAGACGTCGTGGCCGGCATCCGCACGCCGCAAAGCCTCACCGAGGCGGCGAGGCTGGAAGCGGGCGATGACAAGCCGTCGCTTGAAGCGGTTATGCCTGAAGTGTTCGCGGAACTGAGCGATATCTATGACAAGCTCGAGGCCCGCTATCACGACATGCAGGATGTGGAATTCACAGTCGAGGAAGGCAAGCTGTGGATGCTCCAGACCCGCAGCGGAAAACGTACCGTCAACGCCGCGCTCAAGATCGCCGTGGACATGGTCGCCGAAGGGATAATCAGCGAGGAAGAAGCGGTAGAGCGCATCGATCCGATGCAGCTCGACACGCTGCTCCATCCCACCCTCGACCCCGATGCGGACAGGACCGTTGTGGCAATTGGCCTGCCGGCCTCGCCGGGCGCCGCGGTTGGCGAGATTGTCTTCAATCCCGATGAAGCGGAAAAGCTCGTTGCCCAGGGCAAGACCGTCATACTGGTTCGTATCGAAACCAGCCCGGAAGATATTCACGGCATGCATGCGGCCGCCGGGATTCTCACCACGCGCGGCGGCATGACGAGCCACGCGGCTGTGGTGGCGCGCGGCATGGGGCGCCCTTGCGTGTCAGGCGCCGGCACCGTGCATATCGACTATGACGCGCAAATCATGAGTTCGGGCGGCGAGACGCTGAAAAAAGGCGATGTGATTACCGTGGACGGGACCACGGGGCAGGTGCTCAAGGGCGAAGTCGCGATGGTCCAGCCGGAACTGACCGGTGACTTCGCAACGCTGATGGGGTGGGCCGACAAGCTGCGCCGCATGGGTGTTCGCGCCAATGCGGATACGCCGCGCGATGCGGCTCAGGCGCGTGAGTTCGGCGCGGAGGGAATTGGCCTGTGCCGGACCGAGCATATGTTCTTCGACCATGAGCGCATCCTGGCGGTGCGCGAGATGATCCTGGCCGAAAGCGAAGAGGGGCGCAGGGCCGCTCTCGACAAGATATTGCCGATGCAGCGCGACGATTTCGCGGAGCTGTTCGAGATCATGGGCGCGCTGCCGGTGACGATCCGCCTGCTCGACCCGCCGTTGCATGAATTCCTGCCGCAGCATGAAGAAGAAATCGCGCAAGTCGCGCAGGCGCTTGGCACAAGCGCCAAGAAGCTGAAATACCGGGTCGGTGAGTTGAAGGAATTCAATCCGATGCTCGGCCATCGCGGCTGCCGGCTGGCCATTACATATCCCGAAATTACCGAAATGCAGGCGCGCGCCATTTTCGAGGCGGCGGCGGATGTAGGCGCCAGGACGGGAAAGCCCGTTATTGTGGAGGTTATGATCCCGCTGATTGCGTCGCGCGAGGAATTCGAGTTTCTGAAGACACGGATCGTCGCGGTCGCCGATGCGGTTCAGGACGAAAAAGGCGCCAAACTCACTTATCAGATAGGCACCATGATCGAGTTGCCGCGGGCCTGCCTGCGGGCCCATGAAATTGCCAGGGAGGCTGAGTTTTTCAGCTTCGGCACCAATGATCTGACGCAGACGACCTATGGTCTGAGCCGGGACGATTCGGCGAGTTTCCTTGGCGCCTATACCGCCCGCGGCATCTTTGAGGTGGACCCGTTTGTGTCCATCGACAGGCTTGGCGTGGGTGAACTGGTGGAAATCGGCGTCAGGCGCGGGCGCGAAACGCGGCCCGATATCAAGCTTGGTATTTGCGGCGAACATGCGGGCGATCCGGAGTCGATCGATTTTTGCGAGCAGGCGGGGCTGGACTATATCTCATGTTCACCTTTTCGTTTGCCGGTGGCCCGGCTGGCTGCCGCGCAAGCCGTTCTGCGCAGAAAAGAGGCCAAATCCTAGCCACATTTGCCGGTTTTCGAGCGCGGTAAATGGCGAAATTCTGCGGTTTTTCCAAGCCCTTATTATGCCCACAGTTGGTTTCGATACTCCACCACAGTTGCTGGGCTCCGTGTCCGGCAGGCAGACGGGGTTAAGACTCGTGTAAGTCTTTTCCTGCCTAATTGTCATGTGCCCTCTGAGGGGGGGTATTGCTCAATTGAGGTGGGGTATCTCGTTTGAGCTTTTTGGGGAAGTCTCAAACTCAACTCGAGTGCGCCTTCCCGGGTCGTAATGTGTATTGGGTAACAGCTCGGATGGGTCTTCGCTTCGCAAGCGGGAAGTGGCATCTTGCCGCCGTCGTTATGGTCACGCCACTGTTGGGCGTTGGCTATTACGCCGGAAATCCGGAGAATCTGGGCTTTACGGTCCATGCGGCGCTGTCGGGCGTCGGGTCGGTTCATGGCCAGCAGACGCCTCTGCCTGGTTCAGAAATCAAACGCAAGACGATCGCGCGCGAGGCCGAACATCTGTTCGCCGCCCCGGTTAAGGGGCCGCGCGCGGATCGGTATATGGAATTCACCCGCTCGAGGAAGGGCCTGGAGCCCGAAACGAAGATTGCAGCGCGGCCGGTTCAGGCGGACATGATGGTCACGGGGTCTCTGCCCGGGCCGCAGCCGCAAAAGATTGCTGCGCTGTCCGGGGAAACGAAGGTGTCCCGGCGCCCGGCATCGGTTGCCTATCGTGAGGAAGATTACGGTCTCCCGCCGGCCGTACCGTTTAGCGAACGTTCAAGCGCATCACTGTTTCTGTCATCTCTGGCTTCCTCCAATCCGGTCCGTTTTCCCGAATTTTCGAACGCGCCGGATAAGACACCGCCCGAGGGCCCGACCGCGATCAGCCGCGGCCTGAATTTCAAGGGCGAGACGGAAGTGGAATATCAGGCGCGGCAGCGCCGCTGCCTTGCGACCGCAATCTATTTCGAGGCGCGCGGCGAATCCAAGCGCGGTCAGCTTGCGGTCGCACAGGTGGTCATGAACCGGGTGCGCTCAACGCTTTATCCCGATACGATTTGCGGCGTGGTCTATCAGGGTCAGAGGCGGCGTACCGGATGCCAGTTTTCCTTCACCTGCGATGGCATAGCCGATGTGCCGCGCGACAAGGTCATGTGGCGTCAGGCGAATTTGCTCGCAAGGCAGGTGACCAAGGGGGATACCTGGCTTGGCGATATCGGGTATGCGACCAACTATCACGCCAACTATGTGAAACCCCGCTGGCGGCGGGAAATGAGCCGCATCAAGCAGGTTGGCAAACATATTTTTTATCGTGTCAGGGCCAAGCAGATCAACGACGTGCTCTCTGACGACGTGCCCTCTACGAAAGAAAGTCCAGCCCGAGGTCTAGCGCTTTCGGGGAGTGGGTAAGAGAGCCCACGGAAATCAGATCGACGCCGGTTTCCGCGATCTCACGCACATTTTCCAGGTTCACGCCGCCTGATGCCTCGGTCAGGACCTTGCCATTGGCGCGTCTGACCGCTTCGGTAAGATCGCCCAGGCTCATATTGTCGAGCAGAACCGCATCCACATCCAGAGACAGGACTTCGCCCAGCTGCTCGAGCGTATCGACCTCGACTTCAACCTGGATCATATGGCCCGCATGGGCGCGCACGCGTTTCACCGCCGTCTCAATCCCTCCGGCCGCGGCGATATGATTGTCCTTGATGAGAACGGCGTCGAAGAGCCCGAAACGGTGGTTCTGGCCGCCGCCGGCGCGCACCGCATATTTTTCGAGCGCGCGCAGGCCCGGCGTCGTCTTGCGGGTGCAGCAGATATGCGCCTGCGTTCCTTCGACGGCGTTTGCAAAGGCGCGCGTCGCCGTCGCGATGCCGCTCAAATGGCAGAGGAAATTAAGCGCAACGCGCTCGCCCGTCAAAATGCCCGCCGCCGGCCCTGAAACATGCGCGAGCGTCTGGCCCGGCGCCGCGTCCGCGCCATCGGCGATGACATTCTCGTATTTGACTGACCTGTCGCACATGCCAAAGGCCGCTTCGGCGCATTGCAGGCCGGCGATGCGCCCCGGCGCGCGCGCGACAATCGCCGCCTCGGCGCGTGTATTTTCGCAAACCGTCGCCTGGGTCGTGATGTCGCCGGCAAGCCCGAGATCTTCTTCCAGCGCCGCTTTGACCGCGCGCTCCGCCTGAAGGGCGGGAAATCCCCGCAGGGAGGCTGCTTTGCTCATTGCCCGAACGCCGCATGAATGACGTTGCTGGTGTGAGGTGCGCAAGCAAGGGCGCTGTCGCTGATCGCCTCGGCATCATCGAGTGTAAGAGTGCTGCCGCGCGCCCATTGCGCGCGCGGTTCGGGGAAATCCGTCCGGAACTGCGCGCCGCGTGATTCTTCGCGGGCAAGGGCTCCCGCCGCGATGAACCGGGCCGTGATCGCCCGGTTGCGCAGCGCTGGCGGGAGATCACCTTTCAGGATTCCGGCAATATCGCCGAGCGCCGCCCGCAGGCCGTCTGCGCTGCGCACCACGCCCACATTCTGCGTCATGGTGCGCCGGAGCCGGTTTGCTGTTGTTTCCATGGTCCCGGTATCCGGACCGGCGGCAGTGCATTCGGGCGGAGCCGGCATGTTTGGCGCGCGAGCGAGCAGATACGGCGCCAGAGCGGAAATGTCCGCCGCGATCCGCGCACCGAAAACGATTGTTTCCAAAAGAGAATTGGAGGCGAGCCGGTTGGCGCCGTGGATGCGGGTACAGGCGACCTCGCCGCAGGCCCATAGTCCATCGACAGTGGTGCGCCCATTCGCGTCTGTCAGGACGCCGCCCATATGGTAGTGCGCCGCCGGTGCGACAGGGATAGGTTCACGTAACGGGTCGATGCCGGCGCCCGAGCAGGTTTCAAAGAGGCCGGGGAACTTTTCCGCGAACCGGCCGCCGATCGCGTCGCGGCAGTCAAGGAATGCGCCGCGGCCCGACAGCACTTCGCGAAATGTCGCCCGCGCGACCACATCGCGCGGTGCAAGCTCCGCATCCTCATGGACGGCGCTCATATACCGCTCGCCGCGTTTGTTGATCAGGGTCGCGCCTTCGCCGCGCAGGGCTTCGGTTGCCAGCGGGGCCGGGTCGCGGCCGATATTCAGCGCCGTGGGATGAAACTGCACGAATTCAGGATCCGCGATCGCAGCGCCTGCAAGGGCCGCCATGGCCACGCCTTCACCATGCGCGGCGGACGGATTGGTGGTCACCCCGAACAATTGCCCGACGCCGCCGCTGGCAAGCACCACCGCCTTGGCCGGGAGCGTCACTGCTTTTCCCTGGCCGAGCGATCCGGTAGGCCACAAATGAACACCGCACACACGGCCATCCATTTTGGCGAGCGCATGCACGCTCATCCCTTCCAGTATGTGTATGGAGGGGGTCTTGCGCACAGCCGTCATGACCGCCGCCATGATGGCCTTGCCGGCCAGGTCGCCCTTCACACGGGCAATGCGCCGCGCGCTGTGGGCCGCCTCCCGGGAAAGCCGGAGCTTGCCTTCTATATCCTTGTCGAAGGGCACGCCCAAACGCAGCAGGTCGTCGATCCTGTCAGGTGCTTCGCGCGCGAGAAGATGGGCAAGGCCCTCATCGACGATGCCGCCGCCGGCGCGGATTGTGTCGCGTGCATGGGCCTGGGGCGTATCGCCTTCGGAAATCGCCGCGGCGATACCGCCCTGCGCCCAGCCGCTGGAGGTGCCTTCGCCCAGCGCTACCGGCGAGATCAGAACGACGGGATGGGGCGCCAGTTTAAGAGCTGTAAAGAGTCCGGCAAGCCCGGCTCCGACGATGACAATGCTCTGTCCGCCTGTCGCGGCCGGAGGAAGGATGCTGGTCGGTGCTGCTGAGACCATGATCTGGCTCCTTGCAGGTGCCGCGAGGGGGCGGTCTGAATCCGCGAGGGCTATTATTTGCTGAGTTCGACCATCCGTTCGACAGAAGTCCGTGCACGGGCGGCGACATCCGGGTCGATGGTGATCTCTTCTTTGAGATAAACCAGTGAATCCAGAATCTTGGGCAGCGTGATGCGCTTCATGTGCGGGCACAGATTGCAGGGCCGCACGAATTCGACCTCGGGCGTTTCCGCCGCCACATTGTCGCTCATGGAGCATTCAGTCACCATCACGACCTTCTTCGGCTGCTTGTCCTTCACATAATTGATCATGCCGGTTGTGGAGCCGGTATAGTCTGCCTCCGCCAGCACGTCCGGCGGGCATTCGGGATGGGCGATGATCCTGACTGCCGGGTCCGCCTCGCGCGCGGCCCGCAGGTCTTCAGCCGTGAAGCGCTCATGCACCTCGCAACGGCCTTTCCAGCTGATGATCTCCACATCGGTCTGGCCGGCCACATAATGCGCGAGAAATTCATCGGGCAGGAAGATCACTCTTGGGGCGCCAAGCGATTCCACGATCTTCACCGCGTTTGAGGATGTGCAGCAGATATCGCATTCGGCCTTCACTTCGGCCGAGGTGTTCGCATAGGTGACCACCGGCACGCCCGGATGGGCTTCGCGCAGGGCGCGCACGTCGGCGCCTGTAATGGACTCGGCCAGCGAGCATCCCGCTTTCAGATCAGGGATGAGCACGGTCTTTTCCGGGCTCAGGAGTTTTGCCGTTTCCGCCATGAAGTGGACGCCGCACTGTACGATGATGTCGGCATCGGCATTGGCGGCCTCTTTCGCCAATTGCAGCGAATCGCCCACATAATCGGCAATGCAGTGGAATATCTCGGGCGTCATGTAATTATGCGCCAGGATGACCGCATTGCGTTCCTTCTTCAGCTCATTGATGGCCTTGACGTAAGGCGCGAAGGCCGGCCACTCGATCGGCGGGACCACGGTTGAGATGCGCTCATAGGCCTGCGCGGTTTCCCTGGCCAATTCAGGCGTGTATTCCAAATTCGGCATATCCATGATGCCGTACTTGCTTACTGCGTCGGAAATCGCGGGCGCGGTCTCAATGATGGTCATCTGACCCTCCTTGCCTTGGTCTATATGCTCTAATTGAGTATATAGGAGGCGTTAAAACAACCGACAATGGGGCCGGCTCGATTTTCAATATAGTCGAAATGAGCAAAAATTACCAGAGGGGTTGGGATGACGCATGTTTTTTCCTGGTATTTGCCGTCTTATCCTGGCCCGCCCTTCATCCTCACGCCGGTTGAGGGACGCTCAAGCAGCACATCGCGGCGGAAGCGGAACAGCTTGGCCGGACGCCCTCCGGTCTGCCTGCTGACATCGCCCGTCGGTTCGACGAGTCCTGCATTTTCCACAAGGCGGCGGAAATTCTGCTTGTGCAGATGATGGCCCAGTATGGCCTCGACTATTTTCTGCAATTCGAAAAGCGTGAAACTGTCGGGCAGCAACTCGAAGATGACGGGCCGGTATTTGAGTTTGCCGCGCAGCCGGCTCATGGCCGTGGCCAGCACCCGGCGATGGTCGAACTGCATGGGGCGTCCCAGCTGGGGCAGCTTGTCCCAGAATTTTACCGCTTCGCGTCCGTCGCGTTTGGCTTCAGCGGCAAGGCCCGCTTCATAAAGCAACTCATAGCGCTCCAGTACTTTTTCCTCGTCCCAGTCCGCGCCTTCCATGGCGAAACAGATACGCAGGCGCTCCCGGCGCGTGAGTACCAAATCATGCGTATCGTCCTGGTCGGGCCGGGCCGCCCAGCGCTTCAGCCGCGGTTCGATTTCATCCGTGAGAATGGCGGGTTTGCCATGGCGCCAGTCTTCCCATGGCAAATACCCGAACCAGCGGGCGAAGGACGCGCCTCCAGGACCCGCGGCGGGGTCTTCGGTTATCAGCGCCAGATACCCCACCGACACGATATGAGGGCCGGTGTCTCCGCGTTGCGCATGACGGCCACGGTCGCCGAATGTGTAGAGCTGTTCAACATAGCCGAGTTCAAGTCCGGTCTGTTCGCGCACCCAGTTTCGCAGGCCAATATCCAGGGTGCGGTGGTCGAGGGGCGCAAAGGGACCATAGGGCAGGGCATCCCACCCATTGCCCTCGCGCGTCACCAGAATATGGGGCTGGCCATCGCGGACGCCCACGATAGCGGCGTTGAGGCCAATTTCGATGCCCGACTGCCCGCCCATGGGTTAGGGCCTGTGGACATCTATGGTTACGGCGCCGGCTCTGCCCCTTTGGCCACTGGCCAGGCGCGAAAGGCGCCGTAGCGCGCGCCACTTCAAGCCTTTCGCAACGCTGTCCAGTGGCCAAAGGGGCGGCGTCCGGCAAGGATTTGGGCGGATTGGCCCGGTTTCATGCCGTTCGTCGTCGAATATGCCCAGCATGTCCTTCCTCCTCACAACAAGAATCTGTACCACTCTGCCCAAACCGGCGCCGTAACCATAAATGTCCACAGGCCCTATGCCGCCACGCGGGCCGGGAGCTGGAACAGGGCGCCTTCCATTGTCGTCTCGCCGCGTCCGATCGCATCGACCGCTTTGGTCATGCGTCCGCCGCGCTTGAGAAGCCCGTCCGCCAGCAGAACCAGCCGGCGGTTCGGCGTGGCGGTTGGCGAGGCGGAGCGCAGGGTTTGCGCGATGTGCCTTTCCCCGGCTCCGGGATTGAGCGCACACAAGGTGATAAAGGCCGCCGCGGTCGAGCGGCTTATGCCCGCCCAGCAATGGATGAGCATGGGCAGCCGCCGGTCCCAGGCGACGACGAAATCAATCAGCTCCTGAACGTGGGCATCGCTTGGCGGCACGAGGCCCGGCTGCGGTTCGGAAATGTCGTTCATGACCAGCCGCAGATGGCGTTTGGGGGCGATGAGTTCCGGCGTATCGATCATCGCCTGATCATTCATCAATGTAACCAGATATCCGACCCCCAGGGCCTGGACCGAACTGGTAACCGCGCTCAGCGGTCCGACATATATGTTCTCTCCACTCATTGTGTCCTGACCCTAAACTACTCTTGCGGCGCTTGCACGGCAGGGGAAATGAAAATCGTATGCGAGGTTTGGGGAAATAAGCAATTTTAACTTTTCCCCCGCTCGATAAGTTCTTCAAACCGCGCCATAAACTGGTTTTGGGCCTCGGTGGCGGGGAGCGGTCTGATGTTGCGGATCTCAACCAGTGCACGCTCGGGGAGTCCGCGCGGCGCGGTGAAGAACCGGCGTGCTTCGGGTTCGGAGAAACCGGCCAGCCGGGTGGCTTCCAGGAAGGCCGCCATCTTGTCGGCGCGCTTGACGAGCGCGGTGATGGTTTTGGGGATTTCTCCCGGAAGCCCGAAGCGGATGTGGACCGCCCGCAGCAGCCGCCCCTCCAGCTCGCGATAGTCGAGACCGATGGCTGCCTTGAAGGGGGAAATCAGATCGCCAACGACATATTCCGGGGCGTCGTGGAGCAGCGCCGCCAGCCGCCAGCGTGTCGAAAGGTCCGGGCGCAGCGCGGATGCAATCCGCTCCACCAGCAGGGAGTGCTGGGCCACCGAGAACGCATGGTCTCCGACCGTCTGTCCGTTCCAGCGCGCGACGCGGGCCAGCCCATGCGCGATGTCCTCAAGTTCAATATCCATGGGCGAGGGGTCGAGCAGGTCCAGACGCCGCCCCGAAAGCATGCGCTGCCAGGCGCGCGGCGGGGCTTGTCTGCGCGGCGGCATGGCTTGCCTCAGCCCTTCGGCGCTTTGAATGCGCCCGCCAGTTCCGCGCAGGTATCGTGACGGTGACAGCCCACCAGATGATCGTTCACCATGCCGAGCGACTGCATGAAAGCGTAAACCGTTGTCGGTCCGCAAAACCGAAAGCCCTTGGCCTTGAGCGTTTTCGCCATGGACCGGCTCACATCGGTTTGCCCGGGTATGTCTTTCATTTGCGCAAAGGCGTTCTGGACCGGCGCGCCGTCCACGAAATCCCACAGGAAGGCGGCGAGGGTCTTTTGCTCGCGCAGCTTCAGATAGGCCCGGGCATTGGAAATGGTCGCCTCGATCTTGCCGCGATGGCGGATGATGCCCGTATCCGTCAAAAGGCTCTCGATTTTTTTATCGTCATAACGGGCGATTTTCTCCGCATCGAAATTGTCGAACACCTCGCGGAAGCGGGCGCGCTTGTTGAGAACGGTGATCCAGGACAGCCCGGCCTGGAATCCTTCCAGGACCAGCTTCTCCAGCATCAGCCGGTCATCGGCGCTGGGCACACCCCATTCCTCATCGTGATAGGCGATATAGATGGGTTGCGGTCCGGCCCACCAGCAGCGTGACGGTTCGCTCATTTTACAGCACCTTTCGTGGGGACGCTAAAGTCAGCCCAACCGGGCTGGACAAGATCAATCTCGACATCGCCCGCCATCAGCGCCCGGCCATCTTCAATAGCTTTTGCGGCCCGGTCGAGCCGGACCATGGCCAGCCCAATATCTCCCGCGACCGAGCCAAGGATGCCGATGGCCGCGTCACCGGCGGTAATTTTTGTGCCCGCCGTGAGCGGCGCATTCGCGCGCACCGGCACGATGCGTTTTCGCGCCGTTCCGCGATGTTCCATCCGCGAGACCACTTCCTGGCCCACATAGCATCCCTTGTTGAAGTCGACCCCGGCAAGCTGATCGTAATCGGCCTCATGGGGAAAGGTGTCGCCGAGAGGGTAATCCTTGTCCGCTTCGGGCACGCCGAGCGCAATACGGCGGCGGTGATAGTCGTCTTCGCTGGCCGCATCGCAGCCCGCCGCCAGTTCGCGCGAGACCGGTGCGATAATGCGAACCCCAAGCGCCTCAAGTCTGGGGTCGGTGTAAGCGATAGCACCGCCGGGCGCTTCCGGCGCGCCATTCCATGCGGCCCAGATTCTGAAACTGTCTGACAAATCCTCGAAATCCACCGCCGCGCGCAGCTTGTAAAAGGTGAGCCGCCTGATGAGGTCGCTTATATTCTCCCGGGCGCATTCGAGAAGGAAATGATCGCCCGCATCCAGAAGGAAAAAATCGAACAGGATTTTTCCCTGGGGCGTGAGCAGCCCGGCATGAACTCCCCTGCCGTCCACGGCCTTGTTCACGTCGTTGGTGACAATGTCCTGCAAAAACTTTTTCGCGTTGCCGCCGCTGACTTTGATGATGCCGCGTGCCGTCAGTTCGGCAATGTTACATGTCGCCATGTGAGTTACTTTCCTTGCATCGGCTCTCAGGTTTATTTAAGCGGACGGCAGGCATCAAGCGCGGTGCCGGGATTCGGTGAGATAAATGTCGGAAACATTCGATCTGGTTATCAAGGGTGGCACGCTTGTCAATCATGACGGGATTGGCAAGAGGGATATTGGCGTGCGCGCGGGCAGGATTGCCGCGATTGGCGCGCTCGCCGCGGCGAGCGCCGGTGAAGTGATCGATGCCTCTGGCCTGCATGTGCTCCCCGGCGTGATCGACAGCCAGGTGCATTTCCGCGAGCCGGGCGCGGAGCACAAGGAGACACTTAGCCACGGCAGCCGCTCGGCGGTGCTCGGCGGCGTCACCGCCGTCTTCGAGATGCCCAACACCAATCCGCTGACGACCAGCGCCGAAGCTCTTGGCGACAAGGTGGCGCGCGGGCGCAAAGGCATGTTCTGCGACTTCGCCTTCTATGTGGGGGCGACGCGCGAGAATGTGGACGAGTTGCCGGAGCTTGAACGCCTGCCGGGCTCCGCCGGCGTCAAGGTGTTCATGGGGTCCTCCACCGGCAATCTGCTGGTCGATGACGAAGAAAGCCTGTCGCGCGTGCTGGCGGCGATCTCCCGCCGCGCGGCGTTTCATTCGGAAGACGAGGCGCGGCTGATCGAGCGCCAGGGCCTGCGCCGCGAAGGCGACCCGGCGAGCCATACGCAGTGGCGCGACCCGCAAGCGGCGCTGATCTCGACGCAGCGGCTTGTGCGTCTGGCGAAAGAACATGGCAGCCGCGTGCATGTGCTGCACATCTCAACCGGTGAGGAGATGGAATTTCTCAGCCAGCATAAAGACGTGGCCAGCGTGGAGGCCACACCGCAGCATCTCACCCTCACCGTACCGCAAGCCTATGAGGCGCTCGGCGCCAAAGCGCAGATGAACCCGCCGCTGAGGGATGCCGCGCATCAGAAAATCCTCTGGTGGGGTCTCGGTCAGGGCGTGGTGGATGTGCTGGGCTCGGACCATGCTCCGCACACATTGGAAGAAAAGGCGTTGGAGTATCCGGCCTCGCCATCGGGCATGCCCGGCGTGCAGACGCTCATTCCCGTCATGCTGGACCATGTGAATGCCGGGCGCCTGTCGCTGGAGCGCTTCGTCGATCTCACCAGCCACGGGCCGCAGCGGATTTTCGGCATCGCCTGCAAGGGGCGCATCGCAGCGGGTTACGACGCCGACTTCACGATTGTGGATATGGCGCAGAAGCGGACCATCGAAGACGACTGGATCGCCAGCAAATGCGGCTGGACCCCGTTTGCGGGACGCCGCGTGACCGGCTGGCCCAAGGGAACCATCATCCGCGGCCGGCGCGTCATGTGGGAAGATGAAATTTTAGGGGAAGCCGGTGGGGAGCCGGTGCGTTTTCTTGAGGCTTTGGGGGTAGGGTAGCACCGTGGACGCGGCTAAGGCGTGTATGAGATAGATTATTCACAAATTAATATGTTCACTATTTGTTCGTCTTTAGTTATAATCATATCCCTCTATTTATGGATACGCGTCTGTGATTCCATACAAGATATAGGATTTCGGGATGGGGCTATTTTCTTTGGAACTCTGCGCGGGCGCCGGCGGGCAGGCAATCGGGCTGGAACAGGCAGGATTTGAGCATGTTGGATTGGTCGAAAACGACCCGCATGCCTGCAATACGCTTCGGTTGAACCGGCCAAACTGGCGGGTTTTCGAAGAAGATTTGAATCATTTTGATGCGCGTCCATTCAAAGGGATTGATTTGGTTGCGGGAGGCCTCCCTTGTCCGCCATTTTCAATTGCGGGCAAGCAACTTGGCAAAGACGATGAACGTGATTTGTTCCCGGCAATGCTGCGTATTGTCGATGAGATCCGCCCAAAAGCTATCATGATCGAAAATGTTCGTGGCCTGTTAGGCAAGCAGTTCACAGACTACCGGATAGGCATAGAAGGCCGTTTGGCACAACTTGGCTATGCTGCGGACTGGCGGTTGCTAAATGCTTCTGACTTTGGTGTTTCACAGCTTCGGCCACGCGTCGTGATGATTGCCATCCGCAAGGATATGGCCTCAAATTTTGCTTGGCCCTCAAAGACCGTTAAACCCAAGACCGTCGGTCAGCGTCTGATTGACCTTATGTCTGTGCATGGCTGGAAGCATGCATTGCGGTGGAAAGATCAAGCTGGAAGGATTGCACCAACAATTGTTGGCGGATCAAAAAAGCATGGTGGGCCGGATTTAGGGCCCACGCGCGCAAGACAGGCGTGGGCTGAATTGGGTGTCGATGGGAAGGGTGTGGCTGATGATGCGCCGGAGTTAGAGTTTGAAGGAATGCCGCGCCTGACAACCCGAATGGTGGCACGAATTCAAGGGATACCCGATGAATGGGAATTTTCGGGGCGTAAAACCGCAGCCTACCGGCAAGTAGGAAATGCTTTTCCGCCGCCTGTTGCGGGATCAGTTGGCATTCAAATTGCCGAAGCGATTGCCCAAACAAACTCTTCGCTTGATGCCGTAGGTGCGAGATGGGTAATGGCAAACGCTTAAGCGCTAGAAAACGGCTACGGGAGCACTTTCTTTCGAATGTTGGTCACGTAATGGATTCTGCCGAGCTTCGTGAGGTTTCGGGGGACATATCTGAGTGGGCAAGAAGGGTCAGGGAACTGCGGAGCGAAGAGGGGTATCAAATTCTTACACATAATGACCGTAGTGAGTTGAAGCCCGGTCAGTATTTATTGCTTGATCCTACTCCCCAACCGGCATTTGAAAGAACTATTTCAAAGGAAATTAGGGCATATGTCCTCGACCGGAATGGATATACCTGCCAAATGTGCGGGGCGGTTGCTGGTGAAAAGCACCCTTATTCGCCGGGTCGAAAAACTCGCCTTCATATTGGGCATATAATTGATAAATCACAGGGGGGAACGGATGACGCGTCGAACCTTCGTGCACAATGTTCCATCTGCAATGAAGGTGCTGCTAATCTAACCTTGGATAGACCGAGTGTGGAAAAGCTGCTGATCCAAATACGGCGTGCCAAAAATGATGATCAGATTGAGGTAATGAAATGGTTGCTCACCAAATTCCGGCAGCTGGCAAAAGACCTCATGGATGACAGATAAGATTACATCTGAACGGCGTAGCGCCAATATGACGCGTATCCGCTCAAAGGATACGAAGCCTGAGCTGCTTGTCCGCCACTTAGTTCACTCCCTCGGATACCGTTACCGGCTGCATCGCAAGGACTTGCCCGGCAAACCTGACTTGGTCTTTGGGCCGAGAAAAAAGGTGATTTTCGTTCATGGGTGTTTTTGGCATTTGCATCCTGATCCCAATTGTGTTGATGCGCGTATGCCAAAATCGAATACGGACTATTGGAAGCCCAAACTTGAGCGTAATGTAGAGAGAGACATGCTGCATATTGCTGCTTTAGCTGATGCTGGATGGAAGGTTCTTACTATTTGGCAATGTGAAACCAGGGACCTGGATAAAGTGAAGCATCGTGTAGCCAAGTTTCTTGGGCCTTAAACCCAATCCCCCTCTTCAATTTGGCATAATGCCCCTCAATCACCCGCCACGAAGAAATGCAGGTACCGCCGCGCCCGATGCAGGGGAGGAGACCGCCCCGATGCAGCAGCCCTCTACTGCGTCGTGCGGTTAAGGGTGAATTCGCCATGCTGGATGCGGCTTGAAAGGCGCTCGGCCATCTTGGCGACAGCCTCCTCGCCATAGGTCGACACCAGATCGCTCAAGGCCGCGAACAGGGACGCATTGGCGAGCATCTCGGGCTCGATGCCGTCGAACAGCGCTTCCTCCCACGCGTCGGTGATATAGCGGAGGGCGGCCCACTTCTGGTTCTTTTCCGTTATTTCCGTCAATTCCATCGCAGTCGCGTTCCATACGCCTGGTCCGGCGACCGGCCGCCACCAATCGCTCATTTCCTGTTGTCCGGTTTTCTTACCATGGAGAGTGCGCGAACGCGGTGCGCGGGCTGAATTAACGGTTAATCTTCCGTCCCTTCAAATGCCGCTGTTGTTATTGGTTTTCCTTGAGAATCAGGTCGGCGAGCGTCGCGCCTTCTTCCATAAACCGGTCGATCGCGACCTTTGCGGGTTCGGTGCAGGACCGGTAGGTGCGCCGGTAACCCCGATAGCCCTTGTTGAACCCCTTCACCAGCTTTGCGCGGCGGATGGCCGTGGTGCCTTCGGAGTCGATGATTTCTTTCATTCTGTCGCGCCAGACCTGCCCCTCATTCGCGCCGCAGCGCTCGCGCAGATAATGTACCGCACCGAGAATTTCAGACAGGCGCAACAGCTTGCCGTCATAGGGCCGGTCGTCCTGATTGAGTTGCGCGCTGGCGTTGAGCGGCATGTAGACAATCAGGCTCGCGCAGAGGGCAAGTGTGAGACGCCGCGCGCGGATTTTCAGGTTAGAGCAACTTCCGACCACACGGAGCCGTTTGACCGGTTTTTCGCGTTTGCTGGCAAGGCGCGGTTCGCGCCGTGGTCTGGCCGACCGCAAGCGGACCGCAACGCAGTCCAGCGGGCGCGAAAAACCGGCCTCCGGTGGGCCAAATCCGCCCATCCGCGGCGTTGCGCCGCTTGCCCAACCAACCAGGTTGCGCCACGCACCGCGCCTGGCGGAGTGGGCGGATTTGACTCCATCAAACGATTCCGTGTGGTCGGATGTTGCTCTAGTGCCGTGCATATGTGTCCAGTAGCGCAAAATTGCGTCCATCGCCAGACGGGATGCGGCGCAACCCCAGACCGATGTCAGCTATCGATAATGGGTTGTTTGGGGAAAAACGCATAGAACACGAAGGCAAAGGTGACATCATACAGGATGTCCTCAGTGCCACCCGCCGACTTGCGTTGCACAACGACATTTCCGACATCCCGGCCCTTGGCGATCCTGGATGTGTCCAATGCCGAATTCTGCCCCTTCTGCCAGGAAATCTCGATGTTCCCCAATTCCAATTTGCCCTTCTTGCGCAGCAACTCAATCGTGACGGCCTGCGGTTTCCCATCGACCTTGAAGGCGACGACCCGTGCCATCGGGTTGATGCCTTCGGGCATGTCACCACTATAGAGAAACGGTGTGGCGGCCGTGTCATACCCGGCATAAGGATTGCGTCCATACTGGCGCATGGATTCGTCATTCGGAACGAGGACCTTGCCTTTGCCATGTCTGGCCTTGAATTTCCCGAACGCCTCGATGCGCGCGGGAAAAGTCTCCAGCGTCCTGTCCGTATATTTGCCGACAATGCCGACACCGACAAATTGCTGCCACCAGCTTTCCGTTTGCCGGTCATACATTATGAGATTTGATTTGCGCAGTTTACCCGTCGTGCCGAATTCGAGCAGCTTGCCGTCGAGACGCCGGTCGAACACGACCGCCGAATTGCACAGCGGACAATAGGTAACGACAATTGGCGTGCCGCCAATCACGTCGTTGATAATCTCGTGCCACATCAGAATCTGGAACGGATAGGCGCGGGCATCGCCATCGATCTCAAGGCTGACGACCGGCTCTGTGTCGACGAGGCCCGTGATATCCGCAACGGGGACGAATTTTGGATTATCAATCGAGGGTATGCCGTCCTTGGGAGGTCCGCCAGACAGGACGTCCTTGAAATCGATGGATTTCTTGCTGAAGTCTGTTTTGCTCCAGCCTTGAAGACGCCAGCGGTCCGGGTTGGCTTCAACTGGCGTCGACACCGTAAAAAGAAAGGCGAGCGCAAGCGCCGCGGATGCCGCCCGAAACAGGCCTGTTTGAAAATTGATCATGGTACCTCTTAGTATGGACACGAACCGCGAGCCCGGCCAGTCACCTGGCCTGAAAACTTCGTGAACGCGGCTATTGCGCCGGTCGCTCAAGCAGGTCGGCCGCGCGTTGAATAATGGCCGGAGTCCCTTGCGTCATTTCCCGCCCTGAGAGGGCGGATGGATCAACCCATTCAACCGCCAGGCAATCGCTCCGGGGTCGCGCATCGCCGCGCGTCCAGATTCCAAAAAACGCGGTAATCACATAATGCGCCCGCAGCGTTCCGTCATCGTCCCGCATAATGACATCCACCACATCGGCAATGCCCTTGAGCTCCGCCTCGATGCCGGTTTCCTCGGCAAGTTCCCGCAGTGCGGCGGCCTGAGCCGTTTCACCAGGTTCAATATGGCCGCCCGGCAAACTCCAGATGCCGGCGAGCGGCGGCTTGCCGCGCTGCGCGATGAGTACCTTGCCATTGCGAAAAATGGCGCAGCTGGCGGCGGCACGCGGCCAGGGGCCCCGATGTGGATGAGATCGATCCATGAAATGGATCATTATCAATGAGAACCGGGTTTAGCTAGGGTCCTGACCCTAGTCGAAGAGCGCGTCCACGGCGGACTGGGCGCTTGCCGATTCGTCACCTGAAGCGCCGGGTTCGCCGGTCTCCGGGCTGTCCGGCACCGACCCATTGACGATGCCAGCGGTGATCTGAATGAAATTCTGAAGCCGCGGCACGGCCTCATTGCAGAGTATGGACAGGCCTTCGGTATCGCCGGTGGCAATTTTTTCCTGAACCTGCTGCAACAGCATCACCATCTCCGTCTCGAGATCGGCCACGGACGAATCGAAGGCGTGGCGCACCTCTTGCGGTGCATTACGATAGCCGATGATCGCCAGCTCCTTGTCGCGGAAGCCGGAGTGGGTGAAATGCTCTTCATAGGATTCATGCTGCCACCCGGCAAGCTCCGCCGCGAACTGGGTGGGCGCGGAAGGAACCAGCTCCAGCAGCATGATTATCTCATTGAAATGATTAAGATAATCGGTTGTGAGCAGTGTTTCCGGATTGACGTTGGTGTCCTTTGTATGGGCCCGAAGATGCTCGGTCATCGAGTTCTTGAAGGCCCTGGCAAGACTTTCGCGGGCGAATTCATGGTCATTCGACGCTACGACACGCAACTGAACAGGCGACTTCGACATCGGACTCACTCAATTTGTACTACACCAACAGTATTTTCAAAGGGTGGCGTGAAAGAGTAACCAAAGCCTTACCTCCCGCCCGCCAATTTCGTGCTTTATGTCCGCCCGACCGCTTGCTATGGCCAGCTGATGTGCTCCCGTTTCGCCCTCAAATCCGCGCCCGAAATCATTCGCGCCACTTTCGGGCATCTGAACCGGCCGAATTTTCCGCCGCGATTTAACATCGCGCCGACGCAGCCAATACATATTGTGCGCACTGCCGCGGGCGGTGCGCGCGAACTGGCCCTCATGCGCTGGGGCCTGTTGCCGTCCTGGGTCAGGGACCCGCATGATTTCACAACACTGATCAACGCCCGCGGCGAAACCGCGGCCGAAAAACCATCCTTCCGCGCCGCCATGCGCCATCGCCGGTGCCTGATCCCCGCGGACGGATTTATGGAGTGGACAGGACAGCGCGGCGCGAAGAGGCCGTTCTACCTCAGACGTCCCGATGAAGGGCTGCTGGCTTTCGCGGGGCTTTGGGAGCTTTGGCAGGGCGCCGATGGCAGCGAGATTGAATCGGCGGTAATTCTCACCACGCAGGCCAATGCGACGCTCAGCCCGCTTCACAACCGGATGCCGGTCATCCTGGACCCGGAACAGTTCGACGCCTGGCTGGATTGCAAACGGGTCTCCCCGGCGGATATTGCGGAGTTTCTGGCGCCCGCCGCCGATACGTTGCTGGAGGCGGCAGAACTCGACCCCGGGATCAACAACCCGGCCAATGACAATCCGGAAATTCTGGCGCCTCTTGGGGGCGGCCTTCTTTAGGCCGGCATTTTCAAATTCACCGGCGGGGTTTCCTGGAAGGGTCGATCCATTTGGCGAGGGTCACCCGGTCTTCGCGGTCATATCCGAGCGCTGAATAGAAATCGATGACAGGCGCATTGTCCGCGCGAACCATGAGATTGAGCTTCCACACGCCGCGTGCGCGCAGCCACTCTTCCGCCGCCGCCATGATGGCGCGTCCCAGTCCTTTGTCCTGAAACTCGGGATCGACGCACACATAGTAAACCGCGCCGCGATGCCCGTCATGCCCGACCAGGGCGCTTGCTGCAAGCCGGTCATCCCGCCTGCCGACAAGCACGGCGGCGTTTTCGGATTTGCGGGCGAATGCAATATCGCCATGGGGGTCGTTCCAGGGGCGGGTCAGGCCGCACCTCTCCCAAAGCGCCGCCACGTCTTCGACGTCATCATTGCCGATTTCCCTGATATCGAGTGCAGGCATGAGACGGGCCCCGTTTATTTGTCCTGTCGCTTCGCTATATGAGGACCTTAAAGAACCTTGCCGGGATTGAGGATGCCCTTGGGATCGAACAGGTCCTTGATCTGGCGCATCATGTCGAGCTCGACCTCGCTTTTGACCTTCTTCAGCATATCGCGCTTCATCCGCCCGATGCCGTGTTCGGCGCTGATGGAGCCTTTCAGATCGCGCACGATCTCATATACGCCCGCCGCAATCGTATCCCATTGGGCCATGAAGACGTCTTTGTCCATCCCGGTGGGCTGGCTGACATTATAGTGGATGTTGCCGTCGCCATAGTGGCCGAACGGAACGGTGCGCGCTCCCGGCACCATCACCTGCACAAGATCGTTCGCCCGGTTGATAAATTCGGGAATGCGCGCAATCGGTACCGATATGTCATGTTTGATCGAACCGCCCTCGAGGCGCTGTACCTCGGACATGAGCTCACGCAGGCGCCAGAAATCGTTTCTCTGGGCGAGCGATGCGGCGAGAGCGGCATCGCGGATAACCTCCGCTTCCAGGGCTTCACCCAGCAGGTTCTCGAGACATTTATCCGATGCTCCCGTGGCCTCGCGGCCCGAAAGCTCAATGAGCACATACCAGTCGTGGGGCGTCTCAAGGGGGTCGCGAACCTGGACGCCATGCCTGAGCACCATTTCAATGCCGGTGCGCGGAATGATTTCAAATGCGGTCATCTCCGCGCCCGCGGCCAGCCGCGCAAGGCCGAAAAAGCGGGCCGCATCGTCCACGCTGGCGAGGCCCGCGAAGGCGGTGGCGTGTTCCGCGGGCTTTGGAAACAGCTTCAGCACCGCACCGGTAATGATGCCGAG
>BDTT01000087.1 GCA_002897995.1 bacterium BMS3Bbin10
CGCCAGGGCCTCCAGCCTCGCTGAGCAGTGGCCGCGCTTGCCTTTTGTCGAGAAGCGCCAGCGGCTCCAGGGTCTCCTCGACCGGGTCACGCTGACGCCCGAGAGCCTTGAGATTGCGATCCACACCGCGCATCTGGCCGATATCCTGCGAAGTGGTGAGGAGATCGGCCCTTGGGAACCAAACGCCCCGCCTAACCAGCCGATCCTGGTTCTGACGATCGCGGCGCGGCTCAAGCGAATCGGAATCGAGAAGAAACTGCTGATCGAGGAGGCCGGAAAGCGGCCGAGGTCTCCGGCGGATACCAGCCTGTTGAAGTTGATCGCCAGGGCGCATGAGCTGCACAACATCTTCACGCGCGGCGGCCGCTCGATATCTGAAATGGCCGATGAGGCAGGCTTAAGCAGTTCTTACTTCACCCGGATGCTGCGGCTGAGTTTCCTCGCCCCCGATATCACGAGGGACATCCTCCATGGCCGCCAACCGGCAGACCTTACCGCCCGCAAACTGATGTCTGATACCCGCGTGGCCGTCGACTGGAGAGAGCAGCTCGCCCAAATCGGCTCTGATTGAACGGCAAAATCCCGAGATAACGTTGAAGCCCCTGGCGCTAAAAGGCAGAGGGAGATCTCCCTCTCCTTGCGCAATTGACGCCGCTGCCACCCGGACGAACCGTACCACTCGAACCGCGAAAAGAGATATTAGGGGTATCGTGGGCGCAAATATCGGACTGAGGTGTCTCTCGCGACCGTAGGGCCGATGCATGTAGGCCCTAAACCTCCGGAAAGAGGCATGAATTCAGCACTGCCGAACACGATAAATACCATGTAATATCAATAATTTAAGTGCTGGCGGAGGGGGAGGGATTCGAACCCCCGGGACGCTTGCGCGCCCAACGGTTTTCGAGACCGCCCCGTTCAACCACTCCGGCACCCCTCCGCAGAGATACACGCGTCACGGTCACGAGACCCCTACTCGATATCGGGAGTGGTTGAACAATTCAAGAGCGCGTGCGCTGCGGCGGGTGGAGTTCGTCCATCGGGACCGAGAGGCCGTTCGCCTGAATGATGCGGCAATGATGGCGTTTAAGCGCGCGCGGGTGGGCCACGCCGCAGGAATGGGCGATGATGCCTACATCCTTGCGCATCCGCTCCACAAAGTTTTTGACGCGGATGGCCTTGCTCCGGGGATCGAGTCCGGCCTGGAGGCGGGCGTCATGGGTGGCGATGCCGGTGGGGCAGGTGTTCTTGTTGCAGCGCATGGACTGGATGCATCCCAGCGCCAGCATGAAACCGCGCGCGCTATTGACGAAATCGGCGCCCGCGCAATAGGCCCAGGCGACCTCCGCCGGGGTGATGAGCTTGCCCGAGGCGATAACCTTGATGCGCTCCCGCAATCCGTTGCGCGCCAGAATGTCAACCGTCAGGGGCAGGGCCTCGCGGATCAGCAGGCCGCAATTGTCCATCAGCGCCATGGGCGCCGCGCCGGAGCCGCCATCGCCTGAGTCGATGGTTATGAAATCGGGCGCGTGTTCGATCCCGTGCCGCCGGATTTCCTCGCACATTTCATCCAGCCACTGGGTTTCGCCGATCACCGTCTTGAACCCGGCCGGCTTGCCGGCCGCCTCGCGGATGCGGCCGATATGATCGAGCAGCTCCGAGACATTGTCCACGCCGGGATGGCCGTTGGGAGAGATCGATTCCTCGCCTTCCGGGATGCCGCGAATGGTCGCGATTTCCGCTGTCACCTTTACCCCGGGCAGCAAGCCCCCCTTGCCGGGCTTCGCGCCCTGGGAAAGTTTGAGCTCGATCATTTTGACCTGTTCATAGGCCGCCACTTCTCTCAGCGCTTCGAAATCGAGCGTTCCGTCGGCGTTGCGCACGCCGTAATTGGCGGTGCCGATCTGGAAAACAAGATCGCCGCCGCCTTCAAGGTGATAGGGGGACAGCCCGCCTTCTCCGGTATTGAGCCAGCAGCCGCCAAGCTTCGCGCCCCTTGAAAGGGCGCACACGGCCGGCTGCGAGATCGCGCCATAACTCATGGCTGAAATATTGAGGATCGATTGCGCCTCATAGGGGGCCGGGCAGCCGGGGCCGATGACGACGGGCGGGGCGGGGGTGCCTTCATTCTCCTCGGTCGGGAACGGGGCGTTCACGAAAATGACCGCGCCCGGAATATTGAGATTGTTCGTCGAGCCAAAGGCAGCCGTATTGTCCTCTCCTTCGGATGATTTATAGACCCAGTCGCGCTCGGCCCTGTTGAAGGGCATTTCCTCGCGGTCGAGGGCGAAGAAATATTGCCGGAAGAACTCGCCGAGTTTTATAAAAAGCCCGCGAAAGCGCCCGATCACCGGATAGTTGCGGCGGATCGCATTGCGGCGCTGGGTGATGTCCGCAATGAAAAGGGCGAGCACCAGCAGCGCTCCGAGTCCGACCGCGAGAACAAACATCGAGGACAGGAAACTCAACCCCTTGCCCGTGATCGCACCGAGCCAGTCCATGACCAAAATTCTCCTCAAGAATCACATCGTCCAAATTGACTTAAAGCGCGCGATCCGTATAGTGCGCGGCGAGTTGTGCAAATCGCAAAGAATTGCGCGCCAATGCGCTGCCCGAGGCTCAGCCGAAGATACGGCTCTCATATATAAGAGCAAAGTCCGCGTCACTCACGCGGCGCCACAGGGCGCGGAACGATAGGGATTAATTCCGATGTACGCAGTCATCCGTACCGGCGGCAAACAATATCGCGTTGCCCCCGACGATGTTATCGAAGTCGAGAAGCTCTCGGGCGAAGCCGGCGAAATCATCCAGTTCTGCGAAGTGCTGATGCTGGGCGGCGAGGGCGCGGCCCAAATCGGCGCACCCACGGTTTCGGGCGCCAGCGTGGCGGCCCAGGTCATCGAGCAGAAGCGCGGGAACAAGGTTCTCGTTTTCAAGAAAAAGCGGCGCAAGAATTACCGCCGCAAGAAGGGCCACCGCCAGCATCTGACAGCGGTGCGCATTACCGAGATTCTAACGGGCGGCAAGAAGCCGTCAAAGGCCGCCGCGAAACCCGCTCCGGCAAAGAAAGAGACCAAGGCGGAAAAGGCCAAAGCGCAGGACAAGAAACCGGCCAAGAAGAAGACGGACGCCAAGCCCGCCGCGAAAGCAAAGGCAAAGGCGCCCGCCAAGAAGGTGCCGGCCAAGAAACCCGCGGCCAAGAAACCGGCCGCGAAAAAATGAACGACGAAGCGCTCCATATCGGGTATATGGAGCGTCGAAGAGGATAGATGAATGGCTCATAAAAAAGCAGGCGGATCATCGCGCAACGGACGCGACTCCGCCGGGCGCAGGCTCGGTGTGAAGAAGTATGGCGGCGAAGCCGTGATCCCGGGAAACATCATCATTCGCCAGCGCGGCACCAAATGGCACCCCGGCACAGGCGTCGGCATGGGCAAGGACCATACGATTTTTGCCGTGTGCGAAGGCCAGGTGAGTTTCGCCACCAAAGCCAGGGGGCGCGTTTATGTGTCCGTCGCTCCGATGGCGCCAAAATAACGGCGGTCTGAAATTCCGATCCGCCGGCATTTCGTCGAACCGGGGATCGTCAAAGGTCGAGCAAAGGGGAGATGGGATGCCATCTCCCCTTTTTGTTTGACCTGGAGCAGACCGATGAACGCGCAGAGTGATGAATGCGGCCAGAATGGCGGCCGGGACGGCGGCGACACGCCGGTTCTGAGGACGACGCGTTTGATCCTGCGCGCGCCGCGCCTTGAAGACACGGCGGCGATTTGCGAAATAGCCAATAACCGGCGCATTGCCGAACAGACGCGGCGCCTGCCGTTCCCCTATGGCGTTGAAGATGCAAGGCAGTGGATCGAGGGGACGGCCGGCCCGGCCGAAACCAAATATCTCATTGTCCGGGCATCGGACGGCGCGATCCTTGGCGCGGCGGGGCACGGGTTCATGAATGGCGGCGAAATGGAAGTCGGCTATTGGATCGGCGAGCCCTATTGGGGCAACGGTTTCGCCACCGAAGCCCTGCGCGCGGTCATCGACCGGATTTTCTCGGATGGAAAGCTCGACCAGCTTTTTGGCCGTTGCCGGGTCTCCAACAGGGCGTCGCGCGCGGTGCTGGTGAAATGCGGGTTTCAGCTCGTGGGCGCGGGCATGAGCGACAGCCGTGTCCTGAGCGGGCTTGTCCCGGTGGAAGAGTTCCAGCTCGAGCGCTCGGTCTGGAGAAGCCTGAAAAAATGGGGCGCGGCGTGAGAATGCGTGAGGGTCGCTTTACCAAGGAGGGCGCGGTGTCTTGCGTCAGCCAAGCCGCGCCGATAGACCGGAAGTCATGAAGTTTCTCGATCAGGCACGCATCTATGTCCGCGCCGGAAATGGCGGCAATGGCTGCACCAGTTTCCGGCGCGAGCGGTATGTGGAATTCGGCGGTCCCGATGGCGGCGGCGGCGGAAAGGGCGGCGACGTCGTGGCCGAGTGCGTGGACAATCTCAATACGCTCATCGACTACCGATACCAGCAGCATTTCAACGCCCGCAGCGGCGGGCAGGGCATGGGCAAGAACCGCTCGGGCGCGGGCGGCGAGGACAAGGTGCTGAAAGTCCCGCCGGGCACGCAGATCTATGGCGAAGACAATGAAACCCTGCTGGGAGATCTCACCAAGGTCGGCGACACGCTGGTCCTTGCCCATGGTGGCAATGGCGGGTTCGGCAACGCCCATTTCAAATCCTCCACCAATCAGGCTCCGCGGCGCGCCAATCCCGGCGAGCCGGGGCAGGAGTTCACGCTCTGGCTGAGACTCAAGCTGATCGCGGATGCGGGCCTTATCGGACTTCCCAATGCGGGCAAATCGACCTTTCTGGCGGCCTGCTCCGCGGCAAAGCCGAAGATCGCCGATTATCCCTTCACCACTTTGCATCCCGGACTTGGCGTGGTGCGGGCGGGGGACAAGGATTTCGTACTGGCCGATATTCCCGGCCTCATCGAGGGCGCCCATGAAGGGGCGGGTATCGGGGACAGGTTCCTGGGGCATGTGGAGCGCTGCCGGGCGATCCTGCATCTGATCGATGTGACTTCCGAAGACGTGGCGCGTGACTATGCGACCGTGCGCGGCGAACTCGCGGCCTATGGCGCGGGCCTCGATGAGAAGGAGGAAATTGTCGCCCTCACCAAATGCGATGCGGTCTCGAAGGAACATCAGGACCGATGCGCGGCGGCCCTGAACGAGGCGCATGGGGTCGAGGCGCGCCGCATTTCCGCCGTCACCGGGCTGGGCATGGACGACATGCTGTTTCGCATCGCCCATGTTATCGAAAGGGGAAAGGCGGACGAAAAGCAGGCGGCGCAGGAAGACCGGGACGTTCGATGGCATCCGTAAGAGCAGAGTGGGACTCCGCCAGGCGGATCGTCATCAAGGTCGGGTCATCGCTCTTGACCGATCCCAAATCGGGCGCGCTCAACAGGGCGTGGCTGACCTCGCTGGTTGCCGATGTAGCCGCGCTCAAGGCGCAGGGGCGCGAAGTGATACTGGTCTCGTCGGGCGCCATCGCGCTTGGGCGCAGGGCCCTGGAGCTGCCGCCCGGACCGCTCAGGCTCGAGGAGAACCAGGCCGCCGCGTCCGTGGGCCAGATCGCCCTGGCGCACGCCTATGAAGAGGCGTTCAAGGCGAGCGGCCTCGTTGCGGCGCAAATTCTGCTCACCCTCGGCGACACCGAACAGCGGCGGCGCTATCTCAATGCCCGCTCCACCATGGAGACATTGCTGCGGGTCGGCGCGGCGCCGGTGGTCAATGAGAATGACACGGTGGCGACAACCGAGATTCGCTATGGCGACAATGACCGGCTGGCGGCGCGCGTCGCCAGCATGATGAGCGCCGATTGCCTGGTTCTGCTGTCCGACGTGGACGGCCTTTATACCGGCGTGCCGGGGGCGGAGGGAGGGGTTGAGCTGATCCCCGAAGTGAAACACATCACGCCCGAAATCGAGGCCATGGCGGGCGATACGGGAACCGAGCTTTCGCGCGGCGGCATGGTGACGAAAATCGAGGCCGCCAAGATCGCCGTGGCGGCGGGCACCCATATGGTGATCGCCAGCGGCAGGCATGAAAACCCGCTTGCGCGCCTGGGGCGCGGGGGGCCGTGCAGCTGGTTTCTGGCCAGCACCAATCCGAGCGCTTCGCGCAAGCGCTGGATCGCGGGCGCGCTCGAGCCGCGCGGGTCGGTTGTCATCGACGACGGCGCGGCGGCCGCGCTTAAAGGCGGCAAGAGCCTGCTGCCGGCGGGTGTTTCGGCGGTTGAGGGAGCTTTTGAGCGCGGCGATGCCATCGTTATTCGCGATTCCTCGGGCGCGGAGCTCGGACGCGGACTGAGCGCCTATTCCCACCGCGACGCGCAAACCATAATCGGCCATAAAAGCCGTGAAATATCACGGCTCCTCGGCTACCGTGGCCGGGACGAGCTGATACACCGCGACGATATGGCGCTCAGAGCGAGCGCGGGCAAGGACGAGTAGGATGGACGTATTATCCGAAGAAAAACCGGAAAGCAGTATCGCCGGTGTGATGGCGGAGCTGGGCGCGCGCGCGCGCAATGGCGCCAATGTGCTTGCGAATGCGGATTCGAATGTGAAAACCGAGGCGCTGAAGGCGATGGCGGCGGCATTGCGCGCGCGCCAGGGCGAAATTCTCGAAGCGAATGAGAAGGATATGGCCGCGGCCAGGAAAAACGGCCGCCCGGAGGCTTTTCTCGACCGGCTCAAGCTGACGGGCGAGCGTATCGAGGCGATGGCCGCGGGGCTCGAAGCCATCGCCGGGCTCGATGATCCGGTGGGCGATGTGATCTCCTCCTGGGAGCGGCCCAACGGCCTGGTGATCAGCCGTGTGCGCACCCCGCTCGGCGTCATCGGCATTATCTATGAAAGCCGGCCCAACGTGACCGCCGACGCCGGTGGGCTGTGCCTCAAATCCGGCAATGCGGTCATCTTGCGCGCAGGCTCCGAAAGCCAGCATTCCGCCCATGCCATCCACGCCTGTCTGGTCGAGGGACTGAACGCCGCCGGCCTGCCTGAAGCGGCGATCCAGCTTGTGCCGACCACCGACCGCGCGGCGGTGGGCGAGATGCTCAAGGGTCTGAACGGCACGCTTGACGTGATCATACCGCGCGGGGGAAAGAGCCTTGTGGAGCGCGTGCAGAAAGATGCCCGGGTGCCGGTGTTCGCGCATCTGGAGGGCATCTGCCACGTCTATGTGCACCAGGGCGCCGATCTGGCGATGGCGACCGAAATCGCGGTCAACGCCAAGATGCGGCGCACCGGAATTTGCGGCGCGGCGGAGACGCTGCTCGTCGACCGGGCTTTTGCGGACACTCATCTGAAGCCGCTCGTGACGGCGCTGCTCGAGGCGGATTGCGAAGTGCGCGGAGACAAGGAAACGCAAGCCGCCGACCCGCGCGTGAAGCCGGCGGGCGAGGAAGACTGGGGCACCGAATATCTCGATGCGGTCATATCGGTGAAGGTTGTCGATGGCGCGGATGCCGCGATCGCGCATATCGCGCGCTATGGGTCGGCCCATACCGACGCCATCGTCACCGACGACCAGAGTGTCGCCGAAGCCTTTCTGGGCCGGGTGGACTCGGCCATCGTCCTGCATAACGCCTCGACGCAGTTCGCCGATGGCGGCGAATTCGGCATGGGCGCGGAAATCGGCATCGCCACCGGCAAGATGCATGCGCGCGGACCGGTTGGCGTGGAACAGCTCACCAGCTTCAAATATGTGGTGCGTGGGCACGGCCAGACGCGTCCGCTCTGAGCCGCCCCGGGGGTACTGAAAATGGGCGCGGAGCAGTCTCCAAAACCAATTTCGCGTGAGCATCTGCGCGCCCCGCCTGCCTTTCGCGGCATGACCATCGGGTTGCTCGGCGGCACTTTCGATCCGCCCCATGGCGGGCATCTGCATATCTCCGAAGTGGCGTTGAAGCGGCTTGGCCTCGACGCGTTGTGGTGGCTGGTGACGCCGGGCAATCCGCTCAAGACACGCGGCGATATGGCGGCGTTCAACCAGCGCTTTGCCCAGGCGCGGGCGCAGACAAACGATCCGCGCATCGAGGTGACGGGGTTCGAAGCGCCGCTGGGCAGCGCCTATACCGCCGAGACACTCAGCTATATTACGCAGCGCTACCCTGAAACCAGGTTCATCTGGGTGATGGGCGCGGACAATCTTGTGAACTTTCACCGCTGGGAGCGCTGGAGGGATATTTTGCAGATGGTGCCGGTCGCGGTCGTCGACCGCCCGGGTTACAGATTCGCCGCTCTGAGCGGGCGTGCGGCGCTGGCTTTCGCCCAGGCTTATGTGGATGAAAGCGATGCGCGCGGCCTTGGCCGGTTCGTCCCGCCGGCATGGACATTCATTACCGCGCGGCTCTCCGCGCTGTCCTCAACCGAACTCCGGGCCATGAGGCGGAATCAACGATAACCAACGCCGGGTATTGATATTGCCACAATTCGCGGGCTATGCTCGGGGCGCTGTACTCCGGCTATGGGAATGGCTATGGGAATAATGTGACAGCGTTGTAAATGGCAGTATGACTGAAGGACATCCACCAAAACATGGGAACCTCACGCGAGGGCGCCGCTAAGGGCGCACCTGTGACCGAGCCTGCGCGCAATGAATCCGGTTCGGCACCGTTACTGGGTCTCGTACTCGAGACCCTGGATGAAGCCAAGGCGATGGAGGTCATCTCCATCGACCTTGCCGGCAAATCCTCGATTGCAGACTATATGGTCGTGGCGTCGGGCCGTTCGAACCGCCATGTGGGCGCGATCGCCGATCAACTGGTCAAAAGACTGAAAAAGGAGACCGACTTCGGCGCGCGCGTCGAAGGGCTGCCCCATTGCGACTGGGTGCTGATCGACGCCGGCGATGTGATCGTGCATGTTTTCCGTCCCGAGGTCCGCGAATTCTACAATCTGGAAAAAATGTGGCTGGCGGACCGCCCGGACGAACGCGTTGCCGTCTAGGGCATTTTTTGAAGTATTTCCGGGTGGCCCGGCTTCTGTATCATGAAAAACCGCGCTGGATCGCTTCATGTTTTGATGCCATCAAAACCGCGATCCAGCTTTTTGTTTATGCGTATCGTTTTTCCGATAACCGGTTTCCACTTATCGGTGATACGCGCTAGCGGGTTATTGCGGGCAGGACCGGCATGAAGCTCACCATCGCCGCAGTGGGCAAGCTCAAGGGCCCGGAACGCGAACTGTATCAGCGTTACGCCGATCGCGTGACCCAGGCCGGGCGCGCCATGAAAATGGGCCCGTTGACGACCTTTGAGCTTGGAGAATCCCGCAAGGGCAGCGCTGCGGAGCGCCGCGCGGGCGAGGCCGGGGCGCTTCTGGGCAGGATTCCGGACGGAGCCATGCTTCTTGTGCTCGATGAAAAGGGGGAGGCGCTGAGAAGCGAGGAGTTTGCGCGGTTTCTGCGAAAGCAGCGCGACGCCGGGACCGCCGATCTCGCTTTTGCGCTCGGTGGTCCCGATGGCCATGGGAATGCGCTGCGCGAGCGCGCCGCGCGGAATGTATCGCTTGGCGCCATGACCCTGCCGCATGGGCTGGCAAGAGTTGTCCTGGTGGAGCAGCTCTACCGGGCCATCACCATCCTTGCCGGGCACCCGTATCACCGGAGGTGACGCCTCCTTGCGTCTTGACTCTTGTGCACGCGCCGCCAGTTTCCTATTGGGGTACGCATGGTTGATCGCATGACACCGCCTTCACGCCGCACCCTTGCCGGATTCGGCCGGGCCATCGGGTTGGCGGTTATGTGCGCCGCGGGCGCCGTGCTGGCCGTTTCGCCCGGATTGGCGCAGGAAAATGTCAGCCAGGAGGATGCCAAAAAGCAGCTTCGCGAAAGCGAGCGCGAACTGGAAGCCGCACGGATCAGGGAGAAGAAAATATCCGGCGAGCTGGCGAAACTGGCGCAGGACCGGGCCGCGCTCAACCAGGCCCTGATCGAGACCGCCAGACGGATACAGGCCAGTGAGGCGAAGCTGTCGAAAATCGAAAGCCGGATCGGCGCGCTTACCCGGCAGGAAGAGGAGGTTCGCAACTCCATTTCGGAGCGCCATGCCACGATCTCCAAATTGCTCGCCGCCATGCAGCGCATTGGACGCCAGCCGCCTCCCGCGCTGGTTACGCGCCGCGACGATGCGTTGAAAATGGTGCGCTCCGCCATGTTGATGGCGTCGGTGTTTCCGGAGCTTAGATTTCAGGCCGAGGGCCTGACCGCGGAGCTGGACGACCTCGTTCGATTTGGCGAGGGGATCAGGCTGCAACGCGATAAATTGAAGGCGGAGAACGATAAATTGATTGCCGACCGCGACCGGATTGGTGCATTTATCGCCCGCAAACAGGAGCTGGCCCAATTGCAGCGGGGCCAACTGGCCAAAATACGCGCAGCGGCGGCGCGCCATGCCAGGACGGTGACCTATCTGGGCGAGCTGGTACAGCGCATGGATAAAGAAATTGCCGCCGCCGGGCTGGCTCAGTATGAGGCGGAACTGGCGGCCGCGAAAAGGCGGGACCGGGAGCGCGGGGTGGTGGAGTTCAAGCCCGGCGAAACGCAAAAGGTGGCGCTGCTGAGCCCTGGACGCCTGAAACCGGCGATGCCGTTCACGCAAACCCGGGGGAAACTGGCGCGCCCGGTGAGCGGGCGTGAAGTTTACGGCTTTGGCGGCCAGAACAATTTTGGGGAGAAATCGAAGGGCATTTCGATCGCCACGCGGGCAAATGCCCAGGTGACCTCTCCGGTCGACGGTTGGGTTGCCTATGCGGATGAATTCCGGACTTACGGGCAACTCTTGATCATAAATGCAGGCGGGGGGTATCATATACTCCTTGCCGGTATGCAGCGGATCGATGTTGGGGTTGGTCAATTCGTACTTGCCGGCGAGCCTGTCGCTGTCATGGGCGTTTCGGCGCGCGGAAATAGAAATAGCGGACAGGCAGACAGACCGGGTCAGACTTTGTATGTTGAATTTCGCAAAGACGGGCGGTCAATAGATCCAGGTCCATGGTGGGCCAAGAGTCCTGAAAGGGTGCAAGGATGATGCGGAAACCCGAATTCGCGCTTTGGGCGTTTGTTATTCTGGCCGGTTTGGCCGCTGGTACGGCCGTGCTGAATCTGGCCCGGAGTCATTCCGCCGTCGCGGCAGGTACCGATATTTACCGGCAGCTTGACCTTTTCGGCGACGTTCTGGAGCGCGTGCGCTCCGACTATGTTGAGGAGCCGGAGGATGCCAAGCTGATTGAGTCGGCGATCAACGGCATGCTGGCGGCGCTCGATCCTCACTCCGCTTTTCTCAATGCGAAGAATTTTCGCGATATGCAGGTGCAGACCCGCGGCGAATTCGGCGGCCTCGGCATCGAGGTCACCATGGAGAATGGCATCGTGAAGGTTGTGTCGCCGATTGACGACACACCGGCGGCGCGGGCAGGTCTGCGGAGCGGCGACCTCATCACCCATCTCGATGGCGAGCAGATTCAGGGCCTGACGCTTCAGCAGGCCGTGGAGAAGATGCGCGGCCAGGTCAATACGCCGATCAAACTTACCGTGGTGCGCAAGGGCGAGGAAGAGCCCATGCAGATCAAGGTGGTGCGCGAGATTATTCGAATAAATCCCGTCAAGGCGCGCGCCGAGGGCGATGTGGCCTATATCCGCCTGACGACTTTCAACGAGCAGACCTATGCGGAACTCAAAAAGTCGGTGGCGAAGCTCAACGAGGAGATCGGCGACAAGCTGAAAGGTTATGTCATCGATCTGCGCAACAATCCGGGCGGGCTTCTCGATCAGGCCATTTCGGTTTCCGATGCTTTCCTTGACAAGGGCGCAATCGTGCTGACGCGCGGCCGCAACCGGCAGGAAACGCAACGTTCAAACGCGCGCCCGGGGGACCTTACAAACGGCAAGAAAATCGCCGTTCTCATCAATGGCGGCTCGGCAAGCGCTTCTGAAATCGTCGCCGGGGCGTTGCAGGATCTCCATCGCGGCACAATTATCGGAACGCGGTCCTTCGGCAAGGGATCGGTGCAGACAATCATCCCGCTGGACGGTAACGGCGCGATCCGGCTGACGACCGCGCGTTACTACACGCCGTCGGGGCGCTCCATCCAGGCAAAGGGTATCGATCCTGACATCGTGGTCGAGCAGGAGTTGCCCGAAGATCTGAAAAAAGCCGCCCGCAAATCGCGCGGTGAAGCCGATCTGCGCGGTCATCTGAGGGGCGAAACCAATGGCAAGCCGGGGGATGACGGCAAGGATGGGGACAAGAAAGCCAAGGGCGATTCGAAAGACGCGGACGAAAAGGAACGCTCCGGAAGCTCCGCATATGTTCCCAAGGACCCGGAAAAGGACGCTCAGCTCAAATTTGCCATAAACTTCATTCGCGGGTTGAAAGCCGATAACGAGAAGGACAAGAGTTCGGCGGCGAACTAGGCGGATATCCGATTATTCGCAATCGGTTACGCAAAAATAGCGACGTGGAGATTGCAGCTGGACCGCCTCCCATGATATGCGCGGTATTCATTGGGAGCACTGAGGCACGATGAAGGCGCTTGCCATTACCTCGACGGTGGCACTGGGGCTGATTGCAGCCGCCATCGGCTTGTTTATTTTCCAGTCCGATCCGATGGGGGGAGAGCCTGTCGTCGTGGTCGTGATCGATCCCGACAGCAGGCCGGCCGTCAACCGGGACCAGGCCTCCGTTCCCGACATCAAGGAAATCCCCCGCCTCGTGCCGCCGCCTGAAACCGGGCCGGCGCGGGCCTCCGCGGAAACTCCGATTGCCGGCATCTTGCAGCGGGTGGAGGATTCCGCGCAAAACAGTGGCGCCGGCGTTGTCCGGCTGCCGCCCGTGCCGGTGCGGGCGCTGGTTGAAATCTCCCGCTACGGACCGCTGCCGAAGATTGCCGAAGATGGACGCCGGCCGAGCCAGGTTTATGCCCGCCCCGTGACCGGCTCCGCCGAACCCGGGCCGGGCCAGCCGGCGCGCATCGCCATACTTATCTCCGGTTTGGGTTTGTCGGAAGTGGCCACCACCCAGGCCATCAACTCCCTGCCTGGGCCCGTGACCCTCGCTTTTGGCCCCTATGGCCGCAATCTGGAGGGGTGGGTCCGCAAGGCCAGGGATATGGGACACGAGGTCATGCTGCAGGTCCCGCTGGAGCCGTTCGACTATCCCGACAATGATCCGGGCCCCCACACCCTGCTGACCAGCCTGTCTCCCGAGGAAAACATCAAGCGGCTCCATTGGATCATGTCGCGTTTCTCGGGATATACCGGAATAACAAACGATATGGGCGCGAAATTCGCCGCCGCGCAGGATGCCTTCCTGCCGATTCTGGAGGAGCTCAAATCCCGTGGTCTCATCTATCTCGACGACGGCACGGCGTCGGGTTCCACGGCGGGTCAGATCGCTCGCGACCTGGGCCTTGACTATTCGGTGTCGCAGATCGTGATCGATGAAGAGCGCAATGCCACGGAAATCGATCTGGCGCTCATCAAGCTCGAGACAATCGCCCAGGAAAACGGCGTCGCAATCGGAATCGGGTCGAGCCTGCCGCTGACCATCGGGCGCGTTGCGAAATGGATAGCGGCCCTGAAATCCAAGGGCATTGAAATTATTCCGGTCAGCGCCGCCGTGCGCACCGGCCAGCAAAGCTGAACAAGATTCCATGCCG
Source organism: bacterium BMS3Bbin10 (assembly GCA_002897995.1). GTDB lineage: Bacteria > Pseudomonadota > Alphaproteobacteria > Rhizobiales > Methyloligellaceae > UBA2767. Next base: position 13,711 of record BDTT01000087.1, read on the forward strand.
AAAGACCTGACCAAGCTGCCCTACCGGCCCTGTGTGGGCATTGTGCTGCTGAATGCGGATGGTCTGGTCTGGGTTGGCCACCGGATTCCGAAATGGGAAGGGGATGCTTCCCCTTCCCTGTGGCAGATGCCGCAGGGGGGGATCGACGAAGGGGAAAGCCCCCGGCACGCGGCCCTGCGTGAGCTGGAAGAAGAAACCGGAACGGACCGGGCGCGGATCATCGCGGAGTGCCCGCGCTGGCTGACCTATGATCTGCCCGGCGAGGCGCTCGGGCTCGGTCTCAAGGGTAAATATCGCGGTCAGAGCCAGAAATGGTTCGCCATGCGGTTTTTGGGCAATGACAGCGATTTCAATATAGATGCGCCGCGCGGCGAAATTGCGGAATTCGATGCCTGGGAATGGGTCACGCTGAGCCAGGCATGCGAGCGCATCGTCGCCTTCAAGCGTCCGATCTATGATCAGTTGCTGGAAGAGTTCGGCGCGCTGGCGAGTTAGCGGGAGTTTATTTCGCTCACGGCTGTTCCTGCCTCCGGCAGGGCCTGCGCGGGCGCGCCCTGACCGGGCGGCGCGCGTTCGCGCTTGCCTCGCTGCGCTCGGTTTTCAGGCCGTGCAATATTGTACAATCAACCGAGGCGCAGCCGAGGCAAGGCCGAACGGCCGCCGCGCCTTATGGCGCGCGCGCGCGCAGGCCCTGCCGTAGGCAGGAATAGCCGTGAGCGAGAAAATCTCCACCCGGCGCAGCCGAGGCAAGGCCGAAC
>BDTT01000088.1 GCA_002897995.1 bacterium BMS3Bbin10
GTCCGTTGATTGACAGGCTTGCGCTCATGCTTCGACCTCGGACGACCCGGTGCTGCGCGCCATGGCAAGCCTTCGGTCTCTGCAAGCCGCAGCGTCTCGCCGAGACTGCTAAGCTCGTCATCGGACAGAAAGCGCTCGCGTGAGCGCTCTGGATAGCGATCAATTTTGCCGCAGGGATTGGAGCCGTCCTGGCGCATGCCCCAGACTTCGGCCAGGTTGAATGCCTTCGAGCACACCGACAGCACGAAATTTGCCTGCCGCGGCGTATTACTCATGGCACGATGCAGTTTCCCAATATCCTGCCGCGTTATACTCGCCACCTTGAGCGATCCGAGATGGGGCCGGATGTGCTTCTCCACCAGCCGCTCGACTTCAGCGGCCGTGCTCGCTCGGTTCCGTTTGAGGACATGATCGGCCAGATACTTGTCCAGTAACTCGCCCATAGTCGGTGCGGCCCTGAATGTCTGGCGATCCGCAGCAGGATCCTTCCCGTTCGACACATCCGCCAATATCTGCCGGGCGCGCTTTCGTGCTTCATCAGGTGTTAGTACGCCATGCCGCCCGAGGGTAAGCCGGCGGGAGCGGCCTTGGGCGTTCCGGTATTGCACCAGGTAGGAGCGAACGCCGCTCGGCTTCACCCGAAGTCCAAAGCACGGCATCTCATCATCCCAAACGACAATATCGCGGCTTCCTGGCCGTATGCTCTCAACTGTGCGCTTGGTCAGTTTTGGCACAGGCTCACCTGCTTCCCGGCCGGCCAGGTTGTACGGCAGTCGGACGGCGGTGGACGGCTGCCAGATGTGGCCAACTCATTGCTTTGTATCCCAATCTCACAGCATGGACGGCTTGGACGGCAAAATCAGCTCTTGTTCTTAGTTCTTTCATTGCAACTGATCGCCTGACTTGCACAGAAAGCAAATGCCTAATAATCCGCTCGGGTAAGCAGGAAGGAGCGAATGGACGAGTATTGCATCGTAGCTATTTCTGATTAAATCACTGATTCTGCGCAGAGAATAGCACGTAAGCGTAAGCAGTGGAATCCTACAAATCAGATTCCTAATCTGGGGGTCGGAGGTTCGAATCCTCCCGGGGTCGCCAATATTTCAACGGGTTGTCCGGCGTCGGCATCTTTGAGGCGGACCGGGTCTATTGAACAAGAGAGGGTTTCCGGCCCATCGCAGCCCATTAGAGCGGTTCCGTCTTTGACGGAATCGCTCCGGATTTTTTTCGCTCACGACCTATCCGCGCTTCGCGCGGGTCTGCGCGGGCGCGGCGCATAAGCGCCGGGCCGCGGTCGCGGCCTTACCGTTTCCGTTAAAAACAGAAACGGTCTAGGGAGCGATGATGGGACATGGGGACGGCAGGAGGAAGGACAGCGCCGGGAAGACTGTCCGCGATATTCGCCGCGCCGCGCGGCGGCGGTTTGCTTCGCTTGATCGGCCTCTCTTGGCTCCTGTGACTGCCGGCATCCGTTTTGGAGCGCAACGCTGCAAATTTTGCTGTGGACAACGCTTCCAGACCATAATTGCGTCACCGGGTCCGGCGAATCTGGGAATGCGTGAGACCGGCCCCGGCCAGCCTGATGCATACCCTTTAGGTCATTCAGGTCGGGGCCGTCATTTCTCAGGACTTATACGCGGTTGCGCTGACCTTGACTCATAGCCGAATGGGCAAGCCATAGAGATAATGATCCTTTTTGCCTCAAGCACCGCTGGCCGTCAGCGCAACCTGGTATTACTTTGACCAATGAGAAGCCTTGCGCGCAGACTCTCCAGCGGAAAACCGGGGTCGGGCAGCCCCGGTTTTCTGATTCCGGGAACTGATGGCGACCCCGCGTCATTTCACTCAAACTGGTGGGTGGAGGCGGAAAATTGCATATGACCATGTCAGGTTGCGGGCGATATCGGCGCGGTGCACACGGCCGTGAAACTTATACCTGGACATGCGGAAGTGGAATCCGCTCACCCTGCAATATCACGCATGTCCCTGTGCCACTCTTATTAAAACCACAAACACGCGGAAAACTATTCATGAAAGCTAAGTTGACTTGCGCAAAGCTCATCGGCGCGGGGTGCTTTGCCGGGAGGGTACCTGTGGTTGGGCATATTGTGTTAATGGTTGATCCGCTATGCGGCCGGCATGCGTCGTATTGAATCCGGTTTGCCCTGTCGGCACCCTGAAGTGATCGAGGAGCAACGCCGGAAACCCGAAGAATTGCCAGCGGAGGCGAGCGCAAACAGCTAAATCCGAGGAACGGTTCGCTGGATGGAAGCAGATCCCACTTCATGTCTGGTGGCACATGTTACCGCATTGCGTAAACTCGATGATAGAAGCCTCGCGGGAACAGCCTTACTCTGTTCCTGTGTCCGTCTCCTGGCAATCAGGCAGAATTTCAGAAATGCCTCTCCCCGCAAATTCGCCAAATTCGTAAAGCTGTTTTACAGCCCGCTCGCTGTCGAAAAACCCCTCGCCGAGGCAGCTTTCGCCAGTTTCGACCGGCCGGCCCGGAAAATCGCTGAACCTCGGCGTGATTTTATCGCTGGCCCCGGCCCGCTATCCACTTTCTATCCGCTGCCAACGGCGATACAGACCTGGCGCTATACGTGGCTGGGCTGCATACAATCTGAATTCCACGGGCCCGCGCGGGAGATGTGGGGTCACGTGAGGCGCGGGTTCCCCTATGTCGAGGAGCAGGCGGAAATAATTGTGAGTTTCTTGCCGCATGACAGCGTGCGATGCGAATTCGAAGTGTTTCAAAGTGCGGTTCGCGACCTTGGCGGCGGGCCGGATTACGCAAGAATTCCGAGCGGATTCGACTTGATACCAGCGCCGACCTCCCAGGCGCGTCCATCAATGAAAACATAGAGTTCCATTTCATTTTTGAGTTCCTGACCCTGGACCCAAAGCGGCCCCGGAGCGTCCGCGGCTTACGGCGCTTCTGTCACACTGAACCCGGGCAAGGGGCGCGCCTGCTGCCGGGAACAGACGGAATTCCTCTTAAAAACAAATCGTTAGCAGGCACCGAAATGGCGCAGCCGGACCGGCGTTTTTGATTCAGAAGGCGGCATCCGGCGGTATGAACATGCCAGCCTCGACAACCGCACTTCTCCAGATGCTATGTTTGTGACAGTGCACCGCAGCGACATTGGTGAAAATACCCGCTAAATGGTAATAACGACAGAATACAGGTTTCCTGATAGTCTCCATCTGCGAGCGTGGTTGTCATCAGGTTCCCCATTCAAAACACAAGCCCAAAAAACATTTCCAATAAAAAGATGTGAAACGGGGTGGAAATATAGGGAGGCGGAAATCGTTGCCGAATCTTGAGAACCTTCTTTTTCGAACTGTTGACGGTGCGTTCGGCATCGATTCCAAGCAAAAGATCGTCCTCTGGACCGCCGCATGCAGTCACCTGCTGGGCATCCCGAAAGAGGACGCGTTAGGGCGCAATTGCAGCAAAGTCCTCCGGGGCGTCACTCCATTGGGAGAACCTTTTTGCAAGGAGGGATGCGGCGTGGCGGGCTTGACGAAGGGAGCCTGTGGTCCGCGTGCGTTTCCGCTTCGGGTCCGCCCTACCGAAGGCGAAAAACTGAAGCTCTGGGTCAATATCATACTGGTGCCCTCGCAGCGCGAGGATTCGTGGATTTGCATCCATCTTCTGCGCCGGGACGAACCCATAAGCGTCTTCGACGTCCTCGACCAGCCGTCGCGCGGGGCGCGGGCGCGCCGGGAGGTGAATTCCCGGAACAACGGCGCGCCGGCGGGCTCCGTAAACTGCTCGTTGACCGCTCGGGAGCGAACGGTTCTCGAGTTGCTGGCGGAAGGCCTTTCGTCGACGGCAATCTCGCGGGTCCTCGACATCCGCACCGTAACCGTGCGCAACCACATCCAGAACATCCAGGCCAAGCTGGGGGTTCACAGTCAGGCGGAGACCGTGGCTTACGCGTACCGGAACAATCTGGTTCTGAGTTCGGCCATCGCCGGCATCGCGGAATGACGGCAATTACGGATAAGTGCAGGGGTGATTGTAATGACGAAAAAAATCGCAGTTCTGGTCAGGGACAGACAGGAAGAAGCGCTCCGCATGGCGCTTGGACTGACGCTTGCCGACGACGCCATCGACGTGTTCGTGCTGGGGGGCAAGCTGGAGGAAACCGACGCCAACACCCAAAACCTTGAATTGTTCGGGGATATGGGCGTGGGCGTGTATTCCGACTGCCGGGAAAACGGGGACATGGAATTTTTGTCCAGCGACGAAATCGCAAACAGATTGATCCAGTACGATCATGTTTTGCCTTACTGATTCCTCATCGATCCTGGCCGGTGATCCGGGCGGCCACGGCCCCCGGTCCGGAAACGGCAGCCGCCCGGACGCCTGAATGTCCGGTTCAATCCCTTCGCCGCAACCTCGCCCGGATGATGCATGTGCATCATTCTGCTCGCATATTTACCACTATAGTATTTTCGCCGGACCAGGAGCATTGGCGCGCTCGTGTGCGCCAGGGGGATGTTTCGTCTATCACCATGCGAGTCCGGACTTGCCGTTGGATTGCGAGAGACTCCGATGGCGCATGAAAGAATAACAGAATATGGCCCCGACGGCCGCTGAAGGTCGTTTCGGGAAGCCGGGAGGCAGCGAAGAATGAAACTGCTGATCCTTGTGAATTCGGACCAGCATCTGGAGCACGTGCTGGGCATTGCCCGGGCGGCCGCGAACAAGAAACACGAAGTGATGATCTTCACGATGGACGAGGGCGTCAGATTGCTTGCCTCCGCGTCCTTTATCGAACTGGCGGGGCTTGCGAACCTGTCCATGAGCATCTGCAAGCATAGTGCAGAGCGCCTGGAGATCGGGTTGGAAGATTTGCCGGAGGAAATAACGGTCGGAAGCCAGTTGCAGAACGCGCTGATGGCCCATGAAGCCGACCGGATGGTTGTTTTCTAGACGTGTGAAACCAATCCCCGCTCCCCGGACGGCATCCCGGACGGGACGAAAGTAAGAATGAAATTATATCGGTGAGACCGTGAAGATACTTCATATCCTCAATGACGGACCTACGGAACTCTCCAGCCGGATCATAGAGGCTCAGGCGAGGGAGAACGAGGTCCGGGTTATCGACTTGACCGAAGAAGGGGTGTCCTATGATGCCGTCGTCGACGAGATCTTCGCCTGTGATCGGGTCGTCTCCTGGTGACGCGGGTCTTCCGGCATGTCGCGGCATCGCGAACGGCGTCGCGTGGACAGGCGGGCATCGGGCGTGACGCCTTGCACAGGGACAAAATGCAGGTAACGCGATGAAGGGGACAACAGGGATGCCTTTCAGGGGTTTGTTGCCGTTGCCGCAAGGACCCTGGCTGATCTTTTCCTCTTCGCCGGCCGGTCAGCGCGGCGCGCGGGATCGCGATGCGGCCGGGGGACGCGCGCTGGTCTTCAACCGTGAAGAGGAATCTCTTCTGGTCCTTTTTGTTTCCCTGCTGACCCTGACCACATTCCTCGCCCTTTACGTCTTCCGGTCATTTGACGACAACCGGTTGACGAGCTGGCAATGGAGCGTTTCGGGGGCCCAGGCCGGCTACATGTTTTTCGCGCTCCTCGCCGGGATCGTTCTGGCGTATTTCCTGTCGGGGACCACCCTGCCAAGGCGCGCCGCGGGAGCCGTTCTGTTTGCGGCGTCATTCGCGGTCGCCGCGATCTTCTGGCGGGAGCCGGAGGTCATCATTGACGCCGGCCGCTATTTCACCCAGGCCAAGTATCTCGAACTCTACGGAGCGGGCTATTTCCTCGCCGAGTGGGGCAAGGCCGTGCCGGCGTGGACGGACCTGCCCCTGATTCCCTTTCTCTATGGCCTGATCTTCAAATTCTTCGGCGAGGCGCGCATCGCCATCCAGGTCTTCACGACGCTCCTGTTTTCCGGCACCGTTGTGCTGACCTACGCAATCGGCCGCACATTGTGGAACGAAACCGTTGGGGTGATCGCGGGCGTTCTTCTCCTTGGCATGCCCTATCTTCTGACCCAGGTCCCCCTCATGCTGGTCGATGTTCCCATGATGTTTTTCATGACATTGGCCGTCTTCACCACGATCATCGCCCTCCGGCGCGGCGGCGCGGTTCCGCTGGCGCTGTCCGTGGCGGCGATCGTCCTGGCCCTGCTGACCAAATATTCCGCCTGGGTAATGATCAGTGTGCTCCCCGTCATTTTCCTGGTTTTCCTGAAGGAACGCGGAGGCGTCGTGTTGGGCCGCGCCGCGGCGATTGCGGGCGCCGCCGGTCTCCTGATCGGGGCGGCCGTGCTCTGGAAATACGACGTGTTCACCGAACAGCTCGGGCTTCTCCAGAACTATCAGGCGCCGGCGCTCGGGCGATGGGGGGAAAGTTACGTCTCGACGTTCCTGTTTCAGATCCATCCCTTCATCACGCTTGCCGCCCTCTTTTCCCTCGCCGTCGCCGTCGCGAGGAAGGATCTCAGATACCTGATCGTCTGCTGGCTGGTTTTGCTGATCCTGGTCCTGGATATCAAGCGCATCAGATACCTCGTTCCGGCGTTGCCGATGCTTGCCCTGATGGCCGCCTATGGATTGCGGGAACTGGGTGGCGGGCGGATCCGGCGATACACCGTTTCCTGTATTGTGTTTTCGGCGCTGGTGACTTCTGTCTTCGGCTATCTTCCTTTTCTGACGGCCACCAGCGCGGAAAATCTGAAGAATGCGGGCGAATACCTCGATTCCATCGGCGGCGAAAATGTGGAAGTGGTCGTTCTTCCGCAGCCGCGAACTTCCGTGAACCCGGCCGCGGCCGTCCCGATTCTCGATCTGTTCACCCGCAAACGCATTGTCCTTTCCGGGGCGAGCCCCGAGGGCCGGCGTCCGAATTCAGTCGAAACTTCACCTGTCCGGTTCACTTGGGAGGTGAAACCTGTCTATTATCCGGATTCCGCCGCTGCGGGAGGCGAAGAGGTTGCGGCGATCGTCGTTATTTCAGACGCAAATGGCTCCCCGCTGCCTTCACCGGTCCTGCAGAGAATGGCCGGACACCGGCTGACGAAGGCATTTGAGGTATCGGACAGGGTGTTCCGTTACAAGACGATCGTGAGGGTCTACGAACCGCCGGAGGGGACGCGTGGCCATGATTTGTGAGCACGTTTAGGAGGGAATATTAAGTGGACGACCAGATGAAGAAGAACCGCTTGTGGGCCTATGTGATCATCGGAACCCTGGCGCTGATCAGCGCGGGGACCTATGCCTACAACGAATATTACATTTATCTTTCCGTCTATCTGTGGTTCGGGCTCATCTACGGGATGTGCCTGCAATACGGACGGTTCTGTTTTGCCTCGGCATTCCGGGACCTGTTCGCCGTCGGCGTGCCGAGGATGGTCGTCGGCATCATGATCGCCACCGTGCTGTTCGCCTTCGTCGGCGCCTTCGTGACGGCGTCGGGGCTCAGTACGTTCCATCCCGCCCCCACCAGCTTCCATGCGGTCGTCGCCGGCTTTATCTTCGGTATCGGCATGGTTTTCGCCGGCGGTTGCGCGTCGGGCTCGCTCTACAAGACCGGCGAGGGCAGCGGCAGTGCCCTGCTGGTGATTCTCTCCATCAGCGTGTCCCAGGCCATCTTCGCCGATATCGGCGGCTGGACCAACAAACTCGTCCCCAACTCATGGCGGGAATCGGCTCTGTCGAAGGGGCTGCCCGAATCCATCAGGGTGGAGGACGGCTGGCTGGACCAGTATCTGGCCGGGTATGTCTGGGACCAGCCGGTGACGACGTTCGCGAAGATGTCGGGATGGTCCAACGAGTCCCTGATGGGAGCGTTTCTGGGCAATCTGGTGATCGGCGTCATAGTGCCCGCGGCAGTGCTCCTCATCGTTGTCTACTTGGTCTGGTCGCGCAAGAGCTACATGCGCAAGAACCTCGGCAGAGACCAGCCCGCCCCAACTTTTGCCGACGATCTGGCCGGCTTTTGGGCCATGATCACCGCCAACAAGAGGACCGCCATCGCCGGTCTGGTCCTCGGCATCGCGGCCGGCATGCACATGTTTGTCATTCAGGGCCTGCGCGTGAAATTCGGCGTCAAGAACGCCGGTACGCTTCTTGAGCGGATGGGGTTCGACTTCGGCATCTCCGTGAACGGAACCGTGTTCGACCCGGGCTACTGGTACGTGACGACCCAGGAGGCGCAGTGGGTCGGCTGGACGATCCAGAAGCTCGGAGGGGAGAACATGGACAACATCTATTTCGGGTTCGTCAACGGCATCCCCAATCCCGCCATCAACCCCGCGGACTGGATGTCCATAGCCCTGATCGGCGGGGCGGCGGTGATGGCCCTTCTCAGCAATGAATTCAAGCTCAAGAGGCCGACGCTCGAGCTCGCCACCTGGGCCCTGATCGGCGGGGCGCTGATGGGCATCGGTTCGCGACTCGGGCTGGGGTGCAATGTCGGCGCCTTTTTCGTCCGCGTATCCCAGGGCGATCCCTCGGGCTGGCTGTTCGGCCTGGGCATGATCGGCGGCGCCTATATCGGCGTAAAGGTTTTCAACTGGTGGACCGAAAGGAGAATGGCCAGGCAGTTCGAGGCCAGCGGGATCTGAACATCACGGGAAACCGAATATTTCGGAAACCAGTGCGTATCACCGGCAAGCGGGAACCGGTTACCGGAAAAACGATACGCAAAAACAAAGCCAGGATCGCGGTTTTGATTCCATCAAAACATGAAGCGATCTAAGGAACGGAGATAAGCAAAGGCATGAAATTCGAAAAAATGGAAGACGGGCACTATGGGCTGGACGTGAAGGGTTATGTCTGCCCTCATCCGCAGATCTATACCAAGAAGGCGCTGGAAAAAGTCAACGCCGGAGAAGTCGTCGAAGTGGTCTTCGACAATCCCTCATCGGGGGAGTCGATCGCCGCAATGTGCGAGAGCACGGGCGACGAGATCATCGAGAAGAACCAGGAAGGTGGACAATACAAATGGAGCATCCGCAAAATCTGAGCCGGAGGTCCTTTCCCTGCCGGCCGTTGCGGGCGGGCCGCCGGAGGATAAACGGCGGCGGCGCGGCAGCGGTGTTGGGGATGTCGGACCGGGCTCGGGCGGGTTTCCGGCGAAACGGAAGGAACGGGGCGGAAGATGAAGAATGAGATTGGGGTGATATTTCTGGTTACGTCGGTGTTTACCAGTTTTCTTCTGGGCTACAGCCTGCCGCCCTTGCTGGAGACGGGCATGATCGGCGGCAGGGGTCAGGTGAAGCCGGCGGTCGTGGAACCGCAGATAGACGAGCAGTTAGAGGAATACTATCGCAAGCTGCTGGAGCAGAACTAATCGCTGCTCGGGCCGGAGCGCCCCGATGAGGGAACGGCGGTCAGGGCGTTGCGCGCCGCTAGTGCGTATCGCCGATAAGCGGGAACCGGTTATCGGAAAAATGATACGCATAAACAAAAAGTAAGATCGCGGTTTTGATTCCATCAAAACATGAAGCGATTTAGGGATTACGAAGGCGCCGGATTGGCGGCACAGGTGAAGGAGGAGAGGGCTTGAAGACCGGTATTTGGGTAATGATTATTTCCGTGGCTGGTGTGTTGTCGTTCCTCGTGGGCTATAGCGTTTCCGAAAGTACCGGGGTGGAACCGGGCTTTTTCGAGGCCGTGGAAACCGGAAGTTACGGCGCCGGACCGGGGGGTGGAGCCACCGAGGGAGTCAGCGCGGAAGACGAGAAATATTATCAGGAACTGGGCAAGGAATAACCGCATCGTCACTCTGGCGCGATATGTGAAACGCAAAGCCGTGTTCGTCCGACCAGAAAAGACTGGCCGGAATGGAAATGGCGGGCGTTGCCGCAATGTCTCTCAGCCCGGGTCCCGCCAAAGGGTTTCTCGGTGAATCGGCGTCCGGCGCGGACTTCGGCCCGGCTTGGCGTCCGCCGGCCGGCCGGCCATGCCGGCAGGCCGCGCGATGAACGAGAGTATCGGGGGCGGTGATCATGGGAGACGCCGGAGCGAAAGACGTTGTTATTCTCGGCGCCGGCCTGGCCGGCCTGACGGCGGGCCGGGTCCTGACCCGGGCGGGCGCGGACCTCGAGATCCTCGAGAAGGACCCGCAGGTCGGCGGCCTCGCGCGGACGGTGGACCATCATGGCTTTCGGTTCGATCTGGGCGGGCACCGGTTCATCACCAGCGATGAAAGGATCGAGCGCCTGGTTCGCGATGTCCTCGACGGCGAGATTCTCGAGGTGGCCCGGTCGAGCAAGATTCTCCACAATGGCCGGTATTTCGATTATCCGCTGAACTTCCGCAACGCGTTTTTCGGGCTTGGCCCGGCCACTGCCGTGAGGATCGTCCTTGAATATGCCGGCGTGCGGCTCAAGCACCGGTTCTCGAAGGCCGATGCCGTCTCCCTCGAAGACTGGGTTGTTAGCCGGTTCGGGCGCACCCTGTTCTCCATTTTCTTCAAGGACTACAGCGAGAAAGTCTGGGGCATCGCGTGCGACCGCATCTGCAAGGAATGGGTGGAGCAACGCATCCAGAACCTTTCCCTGGGGAAGGCGCTCAAGGATGCCTTCACCCGGTCCGGCGGCAAGTCCGCGCGGACGCTGGCCCGCAGGTTCCTGTATCCCCCGCAGGGGATCGGGAAGATCGCCGAGGGGTTGCAGGCGCAGATCGAACAAAGCAACCCGATCGTCACCGGCGCCCGCATCGTGCGGCTGCATCGCCAGGGGAACCGGATCGAGAAAGTGACGGTGCGAAGCGGTGACGAAACACGCGAGGTTCGGGGACAGGACGTCATATCGAGCATTCCCCTGACGGAGCTGGTCCGGCTGTTGTCCCCCAAGCCCCCCGATCGCGTGCTCGATGCCGCAAGCCGGGTTCGCTTCCGGGACCTGGTGATCGTTGCCGTCATGATCGACCGTGACCGCGTTACCGACGAGACCTGGATCTATTTTCCCGAAAAGACGACTCCCTTCGGCCGGCTGCACGAGCCGACCAATTGGAGCGCCGAAATGGCGCCCCCCGGGAAAACCCTTCTGGTCACGGAACGGTTCTGTTTCCGCGGGGACGAGACATGGACGGCCCGCGATGAAGACCTGGCCGAAAGCACGGTGACGTGCCTGTCCGGCCTGGGCCTGGTTCAAAAGAACGAGGTGGTCGGACATGCCGTGATTAGAATTCCCAACGCCTATCCGCTGTTCGAAGTGGGCTACCAGGAGTTCCACGGGACAATATGCGCATATCTCGAAGAAATCGAGAATCTGCACCTGGCCGGCAGGGGGGGACTGTTCCGTTACTATAATATGGACCACGCCATGGAGTCCGGCCTCGCCGCGGCCGAGGCTGTCATAAGTTCGGTGGCGCGCGCGCCGGGCGCCATGGGAGAGAAGGCCGGCGGGGACTGGCTGTCAACGGGAACGGACCCATGAGATGCGCCCTGACAATCCCCGCCTGGGCGTCCGAGGAGATATTTGCATCCGGGACCGCCGGTTCGCAGATCAATTACTGGCAGCCGCTGGGGCTCCTGTATGTGGGCGCCGCCCTTCTCGAGGCCGGCCACGAGGTTGAATTCCTCGACGGCGCCTTCAGTACGCATGAGCAGATCCTGGACCGGATCGGAGAATGGAAACCTGATTTCGTCGGCATCTATTCGACCGCCTTCGGCTGGTCCAAGGCCAAACGCACGGCCCGGGACGTCAAGTTGATGGACCCAAAGACATTCACCTGTGTCGGCGGTCCCTATCCCACCGCCGCCGGGGAGCGCTGTCTGAGCGGCGGCGGAGACATTGACGCCATCGTCACCGGCGAAGGCGAACGCGCGGTTCCCGAACTGCTGGAAAGGCTCCAAACCGCCACAAGCCTCGCCGGCCTCCCTGGCGTCATCTTCCGGGACGGAGACAATATTGTGGCTAACCCGCCCCGCCCCCTGCTCGAGGATCTGGACTCGCTGGCGTTTCCGGCGCGGCAACTGCTCGGAGACCGCGCCCTCTACGTCCCTCCAACGGGGACCTACCGGAGAAAGCCAATTGCCGTCCTTCTCACCTCCCGAGGGTGCAACCGGCGCTGCATCTTCTGCTTTCAGATGGACAAGGAACGCAAGTCCGGCCGGCGGGGAATCCGTTTCCGCAGCATCGACAACGTCATGGCGGAGATAGAGAGTCTGCTCGCCCAGGGCTACCGGGAGATCAAATTCATCGACGATTCCTTCTGCGCGGACTATGACCGGGCGCTGGAGCTGACCGAAGAGATCAGGCGCCGCCGGTTCGACTTCACCTGGTTCGCCTCCGCCTGCGTCAACCAGGTGGACGCCCGCTTGCTCAAGGCCATGAAGGACGCAGGCTGCTGGGCCATCCTGATGGGGGCGGAAAGCGGCGTGCAGAAGAACCTCAACACCCTGAGAAAAGGAACGACCACCGGCCAGATCCGCCAGGCCGTCCGCCTGGCCAAGGAGGCCGGGCTCCAGGTCAGCACCCCGTTTCTGTTCGGCATTCCGGGCGAGACCGTCGAGGACGGCCTCAAGACCATAGAATTCGCCCTCGAGCTCGACCCCGACCTGGCCAGCTTTCACGCGCTCACCCCGTTCCCGGGAACCTATCTTCACGACCACCGTGACGAATATGGCGTGGTTTGCGAAGATTTATCGGATTTTACCTATCAGGGCGCGGCCTTTACCCCCAACACGATGACCCGGGACGACATCCAGATGCTCCGGCGGATGGCGTTCTGGCGATTCTATTCCCGCCCCTCGTTCCTCCTGCGCTGGCTGCTGCGGATACGGTCCTGGAGCGACTGCATGGCCGCGGCGCAAGGCGCCAGAAGCCTGTTCTGGTTAGGGGTCAACCGGTTTCTGTTCCACCGCGCCAGACCGGACGCCTGGGACGGCGGGACCGGCTGATCGCCCTTTCGAAAGCCGGAAACATTCTCTGGCCAGGGTGGGATAGAGCCTCGGGTTGAACAGGATATTGGTGATGAAGTAGCACTCATGCGTGCAGTGGCAGGAAAGGTTCCCGTGCGTCTCCAGCGCGGCCCTGGCGGCCGGGGAACGCAGGAGCTTTCCCACGTCATGGCCGTAATCGCGGACATTGCCGAAGCTCCGCATCTGGATCTCGCAGGGATAGACGTCTCCCGATTCGGAGAGCACCAGGTTCAGCTTTCCCGAATAACAGGGCACGAGCCTGCGCTGTTCGCATAGCGTCCGGTAGATCAGGCGGCGCTGCACGATGTCCTGCGCCGCCTTCAGGCGCCCGCCCCGGAAACCGTGGATATCCGATGTTCCCTCCAGGAGGTCCGCCTCCAGCCGGCCGGTGGCGCGGCGGTACTTGCCGATATCCACGTCCTTGTAATGGGCGTGGACGAGATCGCCGCGGATCATGGAAATGGTGTGGGTCTTGACGCCCTCCAGGTCGCGGACAAAGTCGATGATCCGGTCCATTTCATCCTGGTTCCGGGAACAGAAAACGGTGTTGATCCCGAGTTCGAGATTTGCGTAGCGGCGCGCCAGCGGGGCGAGCCGCCGGTAAGTTTCCACCGCCTTGTCGAAACCGCCGGGCGTCTTTCGCATATCGTCATGGGCGGCGCCCAGCTCGTCGATCGAAATCTTAACGACGATGACGCTGTCCGGGCAGTTTTGCAGAATCCGTTCCGTTGTCTTGCAGATCGTCTCCGGCAGCAGGCCGTTGGTCGGGTAGAGCATGACCGAAGGCCTGTTCTGGTCGTGAAAGATCTTGCTGATCTCCGCCAGATCCTTGCGCAGATACGGTTCTCCGCCGGAGAACGCAATCCACAGCATCCGCCCCAGGGAAGCCGAGATTTTCCTGATTTCCGCAAGCGACAGCTCCGCGGCGCCGCGATCCGGCTGATCGGCGCCGGCGAGATAAAAGCAGAAAGGGCACCGGGCGTTGCACTTCCGGGTGACGAAAAAAGTAAGCTGGATGGGCCGCTTCTTCCAGACGACCGACGGCAGATGACGCAGCGGCGAATACATCAATCGGTTTCCCGGAGTGCCTGCCGGCCCCCTCCAAAGTAGCGCACCGCGCCGAGGAGTGAGCCCATGCCCACGGCAAGAGGATAGAGTATTGTGTAATACAAGGTTGCGGCGATGACAAACCTGGTCCCCTGGCTGCGGTAGAACGCCGACAATAGTCCCCGGCTTACGATCAGATTGGCCAGGAACACGGCGGGCAGCGCTGTCAGGACGACGGGGTTTTCGGACATCACGGCAACGAGCACCAGCCCGGCGCTCACGGCGAAGGCCGCGACATTGGCCTTGAGTTCGACCGAGGCGGTTCCCGAATCCTCGAGCAGATCCCCGTTGCCAATGGAATACATCGTCCAGTACATGGATTTTCTGACGGCGTTGGCCAGGGAGCGGCGAAGGGAGAAGTTGAAGATGTGCCGGACCTGGATTGCCGGGTCCATGAGAAGCCCGTAGCCGGCCCGGCGCATCCGGTGGCTGTAGTCCACGTCCTCGATGATCGGGAGGAAGTTCTCCGCGAAGCCGCCATTCTTGCGAAAGGTCCCGGCATGAACGGCCATGGCGTGCGTTGCCACATAGTCGGGCCTGCCGCCTCTCTTGGTCTCCGAGTAATTGATGAATATGGACTGAAAGAGACTGTAGAACCCGTCCTGAGGAGGCCGCCGCGTATAGGTTCCGCCGACGATGAAGTCCGGCCCCGCGGCGGCGGCGCTCCGGGCTGCCGCGGCAAGGGTGTCACGCTTGAGCAGGCAATCGGCGTCGGTAAAGAACAGGAGATCGCCGCGACTCTGGCGGGCGCCTTCGTTTCTTGCCGCCGCCGGTCCCCGATTCCGGCCGAGGCGAACCAGCCGGCATGGAAATCGTTCGATTATCGACACGGAATCGTCGGTCGAGCCGTCATCGACGACGATGACCTCGAAGCGGTCGTAACGGGAGGCCAGGGCGGCCTCCAGGCAGGAAGCGATGGTGGCGCGTCCGTTGTAATTGGGAATGACGACGGAGATGAACGGGCTCATGGGCCTTTACTCTTTTCCCTTGGCGCGGCACTGGATCGATTTTGGAGTATTCCGCCCGGAAAGGCGAATGGCCTGTTCTTGCGCTTGTTTGCCAGTATTCGAACCCTCCTGACCAAACGGAATGACGGTTGTTTCCGGGTCCATAACCTAGCACAGGCGTCCCGCCTTTATCACGGGTTCAGGGGGCGTGCCAACGCCCGCCCGCGGCTTCGGCGCGCCGGACGGCCGGTCCGGCGCAAATCCGTGTTCCGGCGGATGTTCCTTCGCCGGAGCGGCCCGAATGGAAAAAATCTCACTTTTTCAACGACCTTTAACAATAAATCCGCAAGGGTAACGCCCTGAATGATGCAAATGCATCATTCACTTCGAATTGCGTGGGGGGCTCTAATCGAGTGCTGTCGTGTAAGCGCTCATGTAAGCGCTCCAAGATACTGGTGCTGATTAGAGCAGCATGGCGGCGCGCGAGGGGTTAGTCGCCACGTTCCAGAACGTATACGGGAAGGGCAGATTTGCCAGAAAATTGTTTGCGGCCGCAGATGCCGGTTAACCGGGATGCGAACAATATGCAGAATGGCAAACGGGTCCACCGTTGCTGAACGGGCGAGCCTGGAGCGCGGCGAGACAACCGGCTGGAAAATCTAAGGGAGGAAATGGAATATGAGCAGGTCAATAACGTGGCGCATCTTCGGCGTCGGCATACTCGCTTTCATGCTGGTTGCCGGGGCCGGTGCGGCCGGGGCGGCGAAATGGGCGAACCCGGAACTTTTGGTGACCCCGGAACAGGTGAAAAAGAACATCGGCAAAGCGGACTGGGTGGTCGTCGATTGCCGGAGTCTGAAGGATTATGTGAAAGGTCACATCCCCGGCTCCATCAGCCTCGGAAAACGGTGCAAAAAGGCCTTGCGGGACGCGACCGCGCGGATATTCAGGGATGTCTCGCGGTATGAGAAAATCCTGAGCAAGGTGGGCATCGGCAACAATACCCACGTTGTCTTTTACCATGGAGACCTCAAGACCTTGACCGATGCGACGGTCGGGTTCTGGATCCTCGAATATCTCGGCCATGACAAGGTCCATGTCCTCAATGGCGGTCTGGATGCCTGGCGGAAGGCCGGCAACCGGCTCGACAGCAAACTGGTCAAAAAGGAACCGGCGACCTTCAAGGCAAACGTCGTCGCCAGCCGCTACAGCCCGACATCCGAGATTCTCAATATCGCCAATGGAGAAGCGAGGGACATTCAGGTCATCGATTCCCGGACCAAGGCCGAGTATGAGGGCAAGGACATACGGGCGATCAGGGGCGGCTATGTTCCCAATACGACCCTCAACGTCTCGCATCTGGACACGCTCGCCCAGAAGAAGGACCGGAAGACGGGAAAGATGGGTCCGACCGCCTATCTTGACCCGAACGTGGTCTCCGGGAAGTTCGCATCCCTGGACCGGGGCAAACGCACAATCGCCTATTGCCAGACCGGAACGCGCTCGACTCTGACCTACCTGCAGCTCCGGCTTCTCGGATTCAAGGAACCCGCAAATTGGGATGAATCCTGGCGGGTCTATGGATCCCAGATCGATTATCCGGTGGCCGGAGAGCAATGGTATAACTTCGCCGGCGTAAACAAGAAAATCAGGAACCTCGAGAAAAAGCTGAAGAAGCTGGAGGCGAAGAAGTAGCCTAGCTGCCACTATCCCGCCCAGCGAAGGGAAGGGGCCGGATGGGACATGGTCTCATCCGGCTTCCTTCGCTGGCGGAGCCGGCCGGCGGCATCTCGTCCGGGGGATATCGGGTTCGGCAGCGCGAACAAAGGATGCAGCGGTTCAGATCCGCCAGATCAGCATAATGTTTTCTTTCAATCCACGCCGCCGTGGCTAATCCCATCCAGCCTTTTCCCGATTTTCTCAGGCGCCCGGCGGCCGGGGCGGATGAAGCGGTGATGCGTCCGGAACCCGGCCCGTGAACACCGCAGCCCCCGCCCGCCCGCCCGTTCAGCGGCGCCTTCTCGCCGTCGTCGTGGTCGGGGCATTGGGCCTGTTGGGCTATATTTTCGGCCTCGGAGTCCGCCATGCCGGTCTGTTCCTGATCGGCGCCGCCCTGGGCGTTTCCCTTTATCACGCGTCCTTCGGTTTCACCGGCGCCTACCGCCGCGCCATTGTGCATGGAGATATTTCGGGTATCAGCGCCCAGTTGGCGATGCTGGCGGCGGCGATGCTGCTGTTCGCGCCGATCCTCGCCCAGGGCAGCGCCTTCGGCCATGACGTCGGCGGGGCCCTGGCCCCGGTGAGCCTGTCGGTGGCGCTTGGCGCCTTCGTCTTCGGCATCGGCATGCAACTGGGTGGCGGCTGTGCCTCGGGCACCCTTTTTTCCGCCGGCGGAGGCAATCTGCGGACCATGCTGGTTCTCGTTTTCTTCTGCGCCGGCGCCTTCTGGGGCAGCCTGGATCTGCACTGGTGGAACCAGCTGCCCGGCATCGGGGCGGTGTCCCTGAGCCGGAAATTCGGCTGGGAAATCGTCTTGCCCATGCAGTTGGGCGCCCTGGTATTGATCTATTTCGGTCTTCGGCTGGCCGGCGCCCGCAACAAGCGGCCGATCTGGTGGGAGCATGCGTTTCGCTGGGAGAACCTGTTGCGCGGCCCCTGGCCGCTGCTCTTGAGCGCCGGGCTGCTGGCGTTGCTGAACTGGGCGGTCCTGGTGACCGCCGGCCACCCGTGGTCGATCACCTGGGGCTTTTCCCTGTGGGGCGCCAAGGTGGCGGCGGGTCTGGGCTGGGACCCGGCGACCAGTTCCTTCTGGAACGGGGGCTACTCGCTGACGGCGCTGGCGCGTCCGGTCCTGGCTGACAGCATCTCGCTGACCAACGCCGGCATCCTGCTCGGCGCCCTGATCGCCGCCTCGCTGGCCGGCAGGGTCTCGGTCAGCCTGCCGAGGTCTGCGCGCTCCCTGGCGGCGGCCGTGCTTGGCGGGCTGTTGATGGGGTATGGCGCCCGGCTCGCCTATGGCTGCAACATCGGCTCCTTCTTCAGCGGCGTCGCCTCTGCCAGTCTGCATGGCTGGCTGTGGATCGCCTGCGCCATCCCCGGCAATGTGGTGGGAGTGTATCTGCGCCCGCTGTTCGGCCAGAGCAACGACTGACCCGGCCGGCGCGCCGGCGCGGCATTTAACCGGTTTCCACTTATCGGTGATACGCACTAACATACCCTGCCGGATGCACTGGACGCACCGCCGGCTCGGCCTGAAAGTCGCGCCAAATCATCCGATGACGGACGGTGCGGCAAACCCTGTGTGGAAAATGCCTTTCAGCGATTTCATCCTCGTCTTGATCCTCGCGGCGGTTGCGCTGATTTTCATACAAACGGTTTTTTCCGGTACTCCTCCGATGTCCACGTCTGCCCGGGCGCGCACCGTCTTGCTCGATGTTATCCCGCCCGGGTCCGGAGGCGTAATTTACGAGCTGGGTTCGGGGTGGGGCGGTCTGGCCCGGTCCCTGGCGCGGCGGGATTTGTCCTCGAGCGTGGTGGCGTTCGAGGTTTCGCTGATTCCCTGGGCCGTTTCACGTCTCTGGCTGGCGCTAAACCCTGTTCCCAATCTGACCATCAGGCTGCGTAATTTTTACAACCGTCCCCTGACCGATGCCGCCGGGGTGGTGTGCTACCTGTATCCCGGCACCATGAAAAAGCTGAAATCAAAGCTGGAGGCCGAATTGCCGGACAGCGCATGGGTGATATCCAATACTTTCGCCATGCCGGGCTGGAAACCCGAACGGCGGGTCCGGGTCGAAGGAGTTCTTTCGAGCTCCGTCTATCTCTACCGCATGCCGGCACAGGTCAGCGACTATGAGCCGCCTCCCTCATCCGGTATCTATTTTGGGCATAACCCCTAGGCTGAATCGACATTCAGGATTCCCATAACGCGGAATGTGTGATTCATAGATCTCCAGATTATTCTGATCTGGAGGATCGACGATGGTCAAGCGTTATGAACTGAGCGATGAACAATGGCGGCGGATCAGCGAATTGCTTCCTGGCAAGGTGGGCGATCCGGGCCGCACGGGTTCTGACAACCGTTTGTTTGTAAATGGTGTTTTGTGGGTTTTGCGCTCCG
>BDTT01000089.1 GCA_002897995.1 bacterium BMS3Bbin10
TGGCGCCACCTCATCGAAAACTATTTCAGCAAAATCAAGGAGTTCAGAGGCGTGAACACCAGATACGACAAAACCGACACAAGCTACGAGGCAACCTGGTCCATCGCCGCAACCATCATCGCATTGCGCTAAATGTCCACAGACCCTAGAGCGGTACCGTCTTTGACGGAACCGCTCCGGATTTTTTCGCTCACGACCTATCCGCGCTTCGCGCGGGTCTGCGCGGGCGCGGCGCATAAGCGCCGGGCCGCAGTCGCGGCCTTACCGTTTCCGTTAAGAACAGAAACGGTCCTAGTGCGTATCACCGATAAGCGGGAACCGGATATGCGGCCGGGGCCAGGCCCTTGCTACTCTTGACCGGACCCGGTTTGAAAGCGCTCGGTTTGAACCGGCACCGATTCGGTTCCTTGCGAGGCAATCGCTTCTTCGACCGACAGCCCGTATCTGAGCAGATGGTCGTCACGCCCTCCGCCGGCATAGAGCATTATGCTGGACGGCAGGCCATGTTCGCCGATGCCGTTGGGCAATGCGAGGCCGCACAGCCCCAGAAGATTGCCAAGGTTGGTATTGCGGAGAACTCGCCTGTTGACCGCAAAGAAGGCCGAATCGTCGGCTTCGAGCGGTGCCAGTTCCGGTGCAACGATTGGGGATGTCGGCATAGCGACAAGCGTATTCGCGCCCAGTTTTTCGTTCAGCGATGCGATCAGCCGTCTGCGCCCCTCCAAAACCGACAGAAGATCAAAGGCCGACATGGCCTTGCCGCCGAGGATGCGTTGCACCACGCGTCCATCCATGACCGCCGCTTTGGGGCTCTCGACCCATTCCCTGTAGAGGAAATAGGCCTCCGCGGCGCTCAGCGCGCCATGATCCGATGTGATCCTCTCGATCTCTTCGAATTCCGGCATTTCCCCATATTCCATCCGCGCACCCGCATTCGACAGCAATGCGAGGCTCCTGCGGAAGTTGTTTTCAACAGCCTCCTCCAAATTATCGAAGCCGAAGGTTTCGGATACGAAAACGGTCAGACCGGACAGGCCCGCGGGAACCATCTCCGGTACCAGGGCGGCGCCCAGCACCGCATCGAGAGCAATGCAGTCCGCCACGTCGCGCGCCAGCGGGCCGACCGTATCGAGCGTGAACGACAAGGCCACGACGCCCAATTTGTCGATGCGTCCCTCCGAAGACTTGAAGCCGGCCAGTCCGTTGAACGCGGCGGGAATTCGGATCGATCCGCCCGTATCCGTTCCAAGCGCACATGGCGCAAGTCCCCGGGCGACGGCGACCGCGCCCCCCGATGTGGAACCGCCCGGCGCCCGCGCGCATTTGCGATCGAACGGGTTGCGCGGTGTCCCGAAATGGGGGTTCAGGCCCAGGCCGGAATAGGCCAGTTCGGGCATATTGGTCTTGCCGAGACAGATCATGCCCGCATCGCGGAGATTTGCCACACAGGCCGCATCGCGTAACGCCGGAACGCCCCCGGCCAGGACCTTCGAGCCGGCGGTAGTGACAATGCCTTCGATGTCGAACAGGTCCTTGATTGCGACGGGAACCCCGTCGAGCGGTCCGAGCGGGGCCTTTTCGCGGTACCTTGCGGCGCTGGCGCGCGCTTCGCGCAGGGCCCGGTCCGCCGTTACCTGCGTGAAAATGGCGTCATCGGCGGCACCCTCAATCCGGCCGAGGAAATATTCGGCGACCGTGACGGGATCCGTCCCGCCCTCGGCCAGCAACCGGCCGAGCTCCAAGGCGGTCAATCCTGAAAGGCCTGTGAGAGTGTTCATGGTTGTGTGCTTGGTCCGTGCGGCGCTGAGGCCTGATCCCATGAGGTTGCCGCGCGGATCAATCCATGGAAATTCGCGACCTTTGGGCTTATTGCGCCAATTTAAGCGCCCGGTGAGCAACAATGCGCAAAACGCCGCCGGTGCGGGCCGCGGCCGCTATCGATCATTCCGGCCGGCGGTTCGGGCCGGCCGGCTAACGGGGATGGGCGCGAAAACAGGTTTCTCCCGGCCGTACATCGTTCTGGATTGCTTCCTTGACGGTGTCGGCGATATCCGGCGAGCCAAAGTCATACAGGCCCAATTGCCTCATCGCGGTCTTGATATCCACTTCCTGTCCCAGATATTCCATCAGAACACGCGCGCATACCGGCTCTCTCGACGCCCTGCCGGCAACGCCGAGCAGCAATCCGTGAAGGACGCTCAATCGGCTTTTGAATGTCGGATATAAAATGGTCTGGGAGATTTCGGACCCCAGCAGGATTTCGCTGTCGACGAGGAAGATGCGGTCTCTGAGGAGTTGGGCGACGCCCACATATTTGAAAACGAAACCGGGATCCGTCCGGTTGGCGGGATCGCCGAGCCGCTCGATGCATTTGTAACGGGAAGTGCCGTCCTCGGCGTAGATATGGACGAAGGCCTTCAGGATTTTCCCCGGAGACGTAAAGGATTGATAATACTTGTAATAGTAACCCAGATACATATTCGGGACGCTGTTTTCCCGGCTGAACAGCGCCGACACTCCCGCCACTCCCGCCTGCTGGGCAGCGGCCGGACCGGCCGGCGCCGCCGGCGCCTCGGAGGTGTCGATGGTGTATCTGAACTCGTCGTGGGGCTTCAGAATCTCGTATTCTTCAACGCCGAAAAAATTGCAGATCAGACGCATATTATATTCGGACGGCTCCGATGTTCCGTTCAGATATTTGTTGAACTGCTGCCGGTTTATCCCGATTTTCCGGCAAACCTCGGAGATGGATTTATAATATCCGCAAACCCACCGGAGATTCTTCTGAAAATTGTCGGCCCGCGTTGTGCGTCCGGGATCAGAAGGGGGGTTTGTCATGTAACCAAATCATGTTGCCAATTTACACGGCATGAAAACTTCGCCCTGAAGCTGCCCGGGAAATATATGACGCGAGTTTGCGCACCGCAACGAAAAATCGCGCAAGAGTGCGGAGCTTAGCGAAGTTGTGGGGGCGAAAACGCCTCACTAGAATGATCGCCAGAAATCAGAAGTTCGCAAGATACAAGATAAAAGAAATAATTTTCGACAATAGAGCCGTTCTCGCGGCCCAAATTCTCTTCTTGGGTTTCAAGTCGGGTTTCAGGGGCCGGAGGGAAGTGCTGCAGCAAGGAGAGGGATTATGGGCGATAGGATAAGCGATCACAAATGGAGCGGCGTTCTAAAATCGATGGATCGCCGTGAGTTCATTCTGTCCTCGGCCGCCGCCGGCATCCTGACGATGACGCCGCGGTTTGCCAGCGCGGGCTCGGGCGAGGTGTTCCGGGTCGGCGTAACGCTCCCCACGACAGGCGCGGGCGCCAACTATTCAGTACGCCCGATCAAGGGACTGCCGCTGATTGCGGCGCAGATCAACAAGCGCGGCGGGCTGCTCGGCAAGCACCCGATCGAGCTGCATTTCCGCGACACCCAGACCAAGCCGGCCGCCGGGACCCGCGAAGCGCGTTCCTTGATCCTGAACGAAAAGGTCCAGGCCATTCTCGGCACATGGAGCAGTGCCGTCGCCATGGGCATTCAGGAAATCGTGCACGAGAACAAGATCTTGCATTTTGCGGCGACCAGCAACAGTTCCAAAATCGTCAACGAGAACTATACCCCATACACGTTCCAGTTCGGCCCCAACAGCCGCATGCAGTCGGCTGCGACAGTCGTGGCGATGAAGACGCTCATCGAAAAGAAGGGGTGGAAGAAATATGTGACGCTCGGAGCCGATTACGAATGGGGTCGTGACGCGCAAAGTGTCTTTGTCAAGGAACTGGCCAAAGCGTCGCCCGGAATCGAATTGAAGAAGGAGCTATGGTTCAGGCTCGGCGAGACCGATTTCTCCCCATATATTTCCGCCGTCATGGCGCTCAAGCCGGACTTTCTGTTTGGCGCGATCGCCGGCAAGGATAACGAGACGTTCTTGCAACAGGCCAAAGCCGCCGGGTTATTCAAGCGTGTGGCCTATCCAGGCGTATTCCTGCCGGTCACAGAACTCATGCAGCAACGCAGGACCTTGCCGCGCGGCATCATCGGACTGAACCGGTGTCCGTTCTTCGCCAATCTCGACAATCCGATGATGCAGTCCTACATCAAGACCTTCCAGGACGAATTTGGCACCGACGATTGGCCCGACGATTTCGCCTGCATGTATTTCGATGCGCTGAACGGGCTCGACCAGGGGGCGAAAATGGCCGGCTCAGTGTCCCCGGACGCCATCAAGGACGCCCTCAAGGGCGCGACGATCGACACATGCCGCGGCCGGTTGGCTTTCCGCGACTGCAACAACCAGCTCGATGCGCCGTCCTATGTTGGCGAGGTGGTCGACACACCGGACTATCCATTCCCGATCTTCGATCCCAAGACATTAGTTGTAGTGAAGGGAAGTGACGTCTGGCTCCCGACCTGCGAGGAAGTGAAAAAGCTTCAGAAAAAGCGCGCCTAAGCTCCTCCCGAGAGTTCTGGCACCGGAACCAGCCGTCCTTGCAGTGGCGGCTGGCCTCCGGCAGCATATTTTTTCCCCTTGTCGAATTCCCGCCGACCGGATCGTGGCTTCCTGCGGTAGTATCGGCCTTTATCCAGATACCGAAGCACAGGGCAACCGAAAGAGATTGGCAATATGGTCTATGATCTGACGTCCCTGCTCATCCAGTTGCTGAGCGGCCTGTCACGCGCGATGATGTTGTTTCTGCTTGCGTCGGGGTTGTCGCTGATCTTCGGCGTGATGAACATTCTGAACTTCGCCCATGCAACGCTGTGGATGCTCGCTGGGTATCTGACCTACACTTTGTTCCAGTTTTTCACCGCGACGATGGGCGAATCCGGCTGGTGGCTTCTGCCGTCGACATTTCTGGCCACGGCGGCTCTGTTTGCGCTTGGCTGCCTGATCGAATTCGTCCTGATAAGGCGTATGTACGACCGCGAGCTTCCCGAACAATTGCTGCTGACATTCGCTCTTATCCTGATCATCGGTGACGTTATCAAGATGATCTGGGGTGTCGACAATCTGCGGATTTACATGCCGATCGAACCGATGGAATTCTTTGATTCCTTCGTCAATCCATATTCATTCGTTGTTATCGGCGTGGGCGTGGCCGTTGCTGCCGGACTATGGTGGTTCCTGCATCATACCCGCTACGGCAAGACCATCCGGGCCGCCGTGCACAGCCGGGAAATGGTGAGCGCCCTGGGCATACGCATCGGCGCCATGTACACGGCGGTGTTCGGCCTTGGCGTTGCCGTTGCCGCCATGTCCGCCGGGGTGTTTCTGCCGATAGTTCCCATCGGGCTGGGCATCGACATGGATTTGATCGTCCAGTGTTTCGCGGTCGTTGTCATCGGTGGTTTTGGTAGCATTCTGGGCACTTTCGTCGCCTCCATCATTGTTGGTGTCGTGTACTCCTTCTCGGTGCTCATCTGGCCTGACGGCGCCCTTGCCATCATCTTTGTCATTCTCGTTGCTGTTCTGATCTGGCGGCCCTGGGGGCTTTTTGGAACCGAGCTTCGGTCCTAGGGGGATTTTTGATATGGCCATGCCAGCACCCGCAAAAGAAACAACAGCCAAACCCCCGGGGCAGCCGGATCTGTCGTTGTGCGTGGGGTTGTTCCTTGCGCCCGCGTTTTTCCTGGTGCCGTTGCTGCCGGGCGAATACCCGGTCTATGTCGCGACCGAAATTTTGATCCTTGGCCTTTTCGCCATGAGCTTCAATCTGATTTACGGCTATATGGGACAAATCTCTTTTGGCCACGCCGCCTATTTCGGGCTTGGAGCCTATGCCACCGCGCTGCTCATGCAGTATTTGCAGCAGGAGACCGGCGCGGTTGGCTATTTCGGCTTTTTCCTCTCAATGCTGATCGCGGTTCCGGTATCGGCGCTCGGCGCCCTGATCATAGGCTTCTTCATCGTTCGCCTGACCGGTATTTATTTCGCCATGCTCAGCCTCGCCTTCGGCGAACTGCTCTTCTATATCGTTTTCTCCTGGTACAGCTTCACCAAGGGAGATGACGGCATCCAGGGGCTGCTGCCACCAGCCTTCTTCCGCGATGTTTATAACTTTTATTACTTCACACTGATTGTCGTTGCCTGCGCGCTGCTCGTCATGTGGCGAATTTCCAGATCGCCCTTCGGCTACACCTTGCGCATGCTGCGCGAGAACGCTCAGCGGGCCGCCTTTGTCGGCATCAATGTCAGGTTGACCATGCTGGTGAATTTCGTTCTGGCCGGCGCCTTCGCCGGGCTTGCCGGTTCGCTGTGGGGACCGTTCCAGAGAAGCGTGTCGCCGGCGCTGCTGGGCTGGCACGAATCCGGGCTCGCCATCTTTATGTCCCTGATCGGCGGCGCCGGTTATTTCATCGGGCCGGTCGTGGGCTCGATCGTGTACACCGGCCTTTATGCCTATGTGACGCGCTTCACCGACTACTGGCCGCTCACTATCGGCGTCATCATCTTGGCGGTCGTGCTGTTTGCGCCGGGCGGACTGCTGTCGCTTCTCGACAATGCCCTCAGGCGCCTCCGGGAAAAGCGTGACGGAGATGGAGAACGCCGGGAGCGGAAACCGTGAGCGGCGACCTTTTGCGCATCGAAGGCCTGACCAAGATGTTTGGCGGCATTCAGGCGGCGCACAACATAGACTACACTCTTTCAAAGGGCGAGATCGCGGCGATTATCGGCCCGAACGGCGCCGGCAAGAGCACCGTTTTCGGTTTGATTACCGGGGCGCAGAAACCGGATACCGGACGCATATGGTTCGAAGGCAGGGATATTACCGGCCTGCCTGCGCATGAGATCGTCAACGCAGGGATATCGAGGGCGTTTCAGGTCGCCAATATCTTTCCAAAGCTGACCGTTCTGGAGAATGTCCGCTCGTCTTTACAGGTCCGGCGGGGGCATGTTTTTTCGCTGTTCGGAGACGCCCGGCGATTATGCGCCGAAGAGGCCGGCGAACTCATCGATCGATGCGATTTGTCCGACAAGAGGCTGCTTGAGGCAGCCGACCTTTCACAGGGAGACAAGAAGCGGCTCGAGCTCGCCATTGCCCTGTCGAGCGCCCCCAAGCTTCTTCTGCTCGATGAGCCCGTGGCCGGAATGTCCCGTGACGAGGCATCGCAGACGATGGATCTTGTGACCCGCCTCAATGAGGAAATGGGTCTCACAATTCTGTTCACCGAGCACAACATGTCCATTGTGTTCGGCCACGCCAAACGCGTGTTGCTGCTGCATCGCGGCGAGGCGATCATCGATGGGTCGCCGCAAGAGGTGCGGGACAGCCCGGTTGCGCAGGAGATCTATTTCGGGGAGCAGGTGCTGTGACCCGGCTGGTTGTCGAAGACGTCCATACCTACTACGGCACGAGCCATATTCTCTTTGGCGTGAGCATCGAAATCTCGCCTGGAGAATCGGTGTGTCTGCTCGGCAGGAACGGCGTCGGCAAGACGACGACACTGAAGACCATAATCGGGCTTGCGCGGGCGAAGACCGGCTCGGTCCGGTATGGCGACGCCGACCTCGTCAGGCTGCGCCCCGATCAGATAGCGCGGCTGGGGATCGGCTATGTGCCGGACGAGCGGATCATTTTTCCCGATCTCACCGTCAGGGAGAATCTGGAAATCGGCGCCAAGCCCGGCCTCGACGAAACCAGGAAACCGTGGAGCGTCGAGGGGATATTCGAGCTGTTCCCGAAACTCGAGATACTGGAGAACAATCTCGGCGGATATCTCAGCGGCGGCGAACAGCAGATGCTGACGATCGGCCGGACCCTGATGGGAAATCCGGATTTGCTGCTGCTTGACGAGCCTGTCGAAGGGCTCGCGCCCGTTGTCGTGGATGAACTCATGCGCCAGGTGAAGCTGCTTAAGGAAAGCGGGCTTTCAATCCTGTTCGCCGAGCAGAATATCCGGTTCGCAACGGAAATCTCGGATCGGGCCTATGTGCTGGAAGGCGGCCGTATCCGTTATCATGGAACCATGCAAGAATTGCATGACAGAAGCGACGTCAAGGAAAAATACCTGATGTTGTGAGTGTCTGCCGCTGGCGGCCGGCACGGGCCGGGAACCGGTGATTTCACGGGGAGGTTGAAAATTCTATGGGCAAGATCACTGCCGCGGTGGTGCAGGCGGCGCCCGTTGTCTTCGACAGGGACCGGACACTTGAAAAGCTTCGCGGCCTGGCGGCGGATGCGGCCAAGCAGGGCGCGGACATCACCCTGTTTCCCGAAGCCTTTGTTTCCGCCTATCCCAAGGGACTTGATTTCGGCGCCCGGGTCGGCATGCGCAAACCCGAAGGCCGGGAGGATTATCACCGTTACTTCGACAGCGCCGTCGACGTGCCGGGGCCGGCGGTGGATTTCCTGTCCTCGGTGGCGAAGGAGAACGGCTTTCATCTCGTCGTCGGCGTGATCGAGCGGGAGATCGGAACGCTTTACTGTACGGTCCTTTTCTTTGCCCCCGACGGCACGTATCTCGGCAAGCACCGCAAGCTTATGCCGACCGCCATGGAGCGCCTGGTCTGGGGGTGTGGCGATGGCTCCACGCTGCCCGTTTTCGACACGCCGATCGGAAAGCTGGGCGCCGTGATATGCTGGGAGAACTATATGCCCCTGCTTCGCATGGCGATGTATTCGAAAGGCATCCAGATATATTGCGCCCCCACCGCCGATGGCCGCAAATCCTGGATTCCGACCGTGCGGCACATTGCCTGCGAGGGGCGCTGTTTTGTGCTTTCATGCAATCAGTTCGCACGCCGTTCGGACTTTCCTGAAAACTATGACACCGTTCTGGGAGATGATCCGGAGACTGTTCTGATGAGCGGCGGCAGCTGTATCGTCAATCCCCTCGGGGAAATTATCGCCGGCCCGAACTATGACGGCGAGTGCATTCTGACGGCTGAACTCGACATGGCCGAGATTACCCGCGGCAAATACGACATGGACGTCGCCGGTCACTATGCCCGCCCGGACGTGTTCCGTCTTTACGTGAATGAGTCTCCGCAACCTACAGCAGTGATCTGCACGCCTGCTCCCGCCGACCCGTTTGAGGAACACTGACCGGCAGGCCGGTCAAGGGAATTCCCCGAAACCGGCAGGAAGCGGCTGGCCGGCGATACGGCGCGGACAGCCGGCACACGCCGGGATGTGAGTTCGCGCCCCGGCAATCGGCCACGGGCGGTCATCTCCGGGGCTGGCCGGCCCCGTTGTCGAGATAGCCGAGCAGGCTCAGCCGGTTTTCACTCGAACCGCCCCCCATGCCGGTTTTGATCTCCTTGTCGAAAGCGCCTTTCGGCAGCTTGTGCGCGATGCCCTTGTGGCAGTCGATGCAGGTCTTGCCCTCGTCGAAGCCTTCTTCGTGCCTGTCCGCGGATCGCGACTCCTGCTTTTCGAAATCCATCGACTCGGCATCATGGCAATTGCGGCATTCGCGGCTGTCGGTGGCCTTCATGTTGTCCCAGACCCGTTGGGCAAGCTCCAGCCGCTTGGCCTCGAATTTTTCCTTGGTCGAAATGGAGCCGATGACCTTGTGATAGAGTTCGCCGGTGGCGCGGATTTTACGGGCGACCTTGTAGATCCACTCCTTGGGCACATGGCAATCGGTGCAGATGGCGCGCACGCCGCTCCGGTTCGTATAGTGGATGGTGTCGGTGTACTCCTCATAGACGTTGTTCTTCATCTCATGACAGGAGATGCAGAACGTTTCGGTGTTGGTCGCCTCCATGGCCCAGTTGAATCCGCCCCAGAACAGAACGCCCAGGATGCCGCCCAGGATGACGAGCGCGCCGAGAGAAGTCGTCCTGGCTGGACTGCTGAGAACCTTCCAGGCGCGCTGCAACGCATTCCCCGGCTTCTCGCCCGTTTGCTTCTGTGCCATCGAATCATGCTCCCAAATGGTGGCTCAACTGTTGCCCGGCGTCAGGCGGTAGCCTTCCCCCGCGCCCTCAAGGCGCCGGAACATCCGGTAACCGTTCAGGCCGCCGCCGCCGGCGCCCGCCCGGCAGCTACTGCTTGACCGTCCTGAAGGTGTTCCCGATCAGCGGTTCCACTTTCTGTTGCGGCGCATGGCACTGGTCGCAGGTGTATCTGCGCATATCGAGCTTGTCGGACTTGGTCCCGTCGGCGGCGATGAAATGGCTGTCACCCACCTTCGGCGCCTTTTCCTTCTTGTAGTTGGCCGCGCCATGGCACCGCAGGCAGGTGTTCACCTGCAGGTTGATTTCGTCCTTTTCGATTTTGTGCGGGATCGTCGGCGGCTGCTGCTTCCAGCTTCGCTTGAAATTGCCGTCTATGGTCTCCTGCTGTCTGCGGTCAAACTGTTTGGCGGCGGCATCAAGCGGGTTGGCGCCGCGCAGCGTGGCGACCTCGGCGCGTGCAATAACGCCAGCGTCAACGCTCATGAATGCCACCGATAACACTATCAACAGAAACTTCTTCATGACTTCCTCCATCATGACCGCCCGGTTTCCCGGGCTTGCGATCGAACCGGTGGCGCGGCGGAGCCGCCATGCGCTGTTTTGCATTCAGGCTCCATGCCGCGCCGTTCCTTGCAGTAGCGGCTGGCGGCGCCCCGCCGACCGGGCGGGGAAGCGCAAGCCAAAATTGAAGACATCGTGGGGACAGATATCGATGCAGCGCGCGCAGTTGGTGCACGCGCCCGACAGTATTGCCGCGTGGGCTTTCCCGCCGCGGCGATGCTCGCCCTTTAACGCGGGCGGGATCACCTGCGGTTCGGGGCAAACCTCATAGCATTCCATGCAGTCGTCACAGGCTGCGCGGTTGTCGGCCCGCACGCGCACGAGGCTCGCCGCGCCGATCAGGCCATAGAAGGCCCCCACCGGGCACAAATGCCCGCACCAGCCGTGTTTCATCACAAAAAGATCGAACAGAAAGACGCCGAGGATGATCGTCCAGGCGAAGCCCATGCCGAAAATCAGGCCGCGATGGAGCATCGAGACCGGATTGACCAGCTCGAAGGCAAGCGTTCCGGTGACCAGAGCCAGCACGAGAACGAGCCCCAGCATCCAGAAGCGCGCGTCCCGGCCGATGCGCGCCGACCCCCGGATCGCCAGGCGGCGGCGCAGCCAGTGCGCGGCGTCGGCGACGATATTGACCGGGCAGACCCAGGCGCAATAGACGCGCCCGCCGACCAGGAGATAGAAGGCGAGGACCAGCGCCGCGCCGATGATCGCGTCGCGGGCGAAGCCGAGGTGCCCGGCGGCGATCATCTGCAAAAACAGCAGCGGATCGGTCATCGGCACCGTCTCCGCAAGCAGGCTGGATGACAGGTTGCCCTTCAGTATCCACACACCGGCCACGGGCCCCACCATGAAAAGGGCGAGGATGGAGAGCTGGCTTATGCGGCGCAGGATGAGCCATTTATGGGCGCCGAACCACCCTTTGCCGGCGATGGCGTCGCGGCCGAGTTTTTCGATTGCCACCGGCATCACCTGGCCCCCCCGATGCCTTTGCTCAGCGTATCGAGCGGGTTGGCCGGAAACGGCATGTCGGGGGCGGTCTCCCGGGGAATCAGGCCGCGGCCGGCATGCTCGTAATCCATTCCCTCGGGCAGATTGTATTTGTGTTCGGGATCAGGCGTGACCAGCGCGCCGCCGGCCTTTTGCTTCTGCTCCCAGCCATGACGGTAATGACGGCCCAGCGCGCCCTTGGCGAGGCGAACGGGCATGACCTTGATGGCGGCTTCCTCAAGGATGCACACTCTCTCGCACAGGCCGCAGCCTGTGCAATATTCCGAGGAGACCACGGGCGGAAAGATCGCGTGTTTGCCGGTGCGCGCGTTTGGCCGGTAGTCGATCCTGATGGCCTTGCCAAGCAGCGGGCAGGCGTTGAAACAGACCTCGCATCTGAGCCCCTTAAACGCGATGCAGGTTTCCTGATCGATGAGGACGGCGAGCCCCATACGCGCCTTGTTGATATCGGTGAGCGCGTGATCGAGCGCGCCCGTGGGGCAGGGCGGCACGCAGGGGATGTCGGTGCACATTTCGCACGGGCCCTTGCGCGCGGTGAAATAGGGCGTGCCGGTGGCCACGTTCTCGCCGAGTTCGGCGAGCTTCAGGATGCCGTAAGGGCAGTCGCGCACGCATAACCCGCAGCGCGTGCAGGCGGCGAGAAAATTCTTCTCGCGCAGCGCGCCGGGCGGGCGGATGGCGTCCGCCGGCAGGGACCGGGATTGCCGGGAATAGAGCCCCACGGCCAGACCGAACAGAGCCACGCCGCACGCGGTCCTGGCGGCGTCGGTAATCAGCCGCCGGCGGTTGAAAGTCTTTCCGCCGCGGTTGTCCGCGGAGGACTTGGCCGGTGCACTCCTGCCTGCTGGCATCGATCCGCTCCTGTAACTCTTCCGCAATTTAGCGAAGCGGCCGGCGGCCTCGCGGGCAGCCGGCCTCTTCCCCGGCGCCCTAGGCCTTGGAGACCTTGCAGGCGCACTTCTTGTAGTCCGTCTCTTTGGAGAGCGGATCGGTCTGGTCGAGCGTGAGCTTGTTCACCAGCCGGCTCGCGTCGAACCAGGCGATGAAGACAAGCCCCTCGGGGGGCCTGTTGCGCCCGCGGGTCTCGACCCGGGTGACCAGATCGCCACGCCGCGTCGCGACCTTGCATTTGGAGCCGTCCCGCAGTTTGCGCTTCTTGGCGTCCTTCGGGTTCATGAACAGAACCGCGTCGGGCACCGCGCGGTGCAACTCCTGAACGCGGCGGGTCATCGAACCGGAATGCCAGTGCTCGAGCACCCGGCCGGTGCACAGCCACAGGTCGAACTCCTTGTCGGGCATCTCGGCGGCGGGCTCGTAAGGGGCGGTGATGATGTTGGCGCGGCCATCGGGCTTTCCGTAGAACTTGACGCCTTCGCCTTTCGCCACATGCGGGTCGTAGCCCTCGCGGAAACGCCATAGCGTCTCCTTGCCGTCGATCACCGGCCAGCGCAGGCCGCGGTTCTTGTGATAGACGTCGAACTCGGCCATCTCGTGGCCCTTCTTCGGCCCCTCATACTGGAAGCGGCGATACTCCTCATACAGCCCCTTTTGCAGATAGAAACCGAAGTCTTCCGACTCCTGGTTTTCGTAGACATTGCCGCGGTCGTCCTTCACCATCCCCTTCTCATAGGGGAATTTGTCTATCTGGCCATTGGCATAGAGGATGTCGTACAGCGTCTTGCCCTTGTACTCGGGCGTCTTGTCGAGCAAATCGGCGGGCCACACATCTTCCACCTTGATGCGCTTGGAAAACTCCACGATCTGCCAGACGTCCGAACGGGACTCGCCCGGGGGCGAAACCTGCTGGCGCCAGAACTGGGTGCGCCGCTCGGCATTTCCGTAGGCCCCCTCCTTCTCCGTCCACATCGCCGTGGGCAGGATGAGATCGGCCGCCACCGCCGAGATTGTCGGATAGGGGTCGGACACGGTGATGAAATTATCCGGGTTGCGCCAGCCGGGCCATGACTCGTCGTTCATGTTGGCCGCCGCCTGCATGTTGTTGTTACACATCACCCAGAAGCAGTTCATCTTGCCGTCATTCAACGCCCTGTGCATGGCGACCGCATGGATCAGGGTCTTGCCCAGGGTCTTGTCATTGGCGCGAGGCACGGTGCCTTCCGGCAGCTTCCAGATCTTCTCGGCGAATTTGCAATGGGCGTCTTTCTTGACGACCAGATCCGCCGGCAGGCGGTGCGTGAAGGTTCCCACTTCGCGCGCCGTGCCACAGGCGGAGGGCTGACCGGTCAGCGAGAACGGGCTGTTGCCCGGCTCGGAGATCTTGCCCATCAGCAGATGGATATTATAGACGAGGCCGTTCACCCACACGCCGCGGGTGTGCTGGTTGAAGCCCATGGTCCAGTAGGACGACACCTTCTTCTTCGGGTCGGCATAGACCTTGGCCAGCTTCTCCAGTTGCGCCGCCGGAACCTTGGTGAGCTTGGCGGTGTATTCCAGCGTGTAGGGCTCGACCGACTTGGCGTACTCCTCGAAGCTGATCTTGGAGAGCTTGCCCTTGCCCCGGTTCTTGGCCGCCTTCTCTCTCGGGTCGCTGGCGCGCAGGCCATAACCGATGTCGGTCGGCGTCTTGGTGAAGTTGACGTGCTTGTCCAGGAAGTCCTTGTCATAGGCCTTGTTCTGGATAATGTAGTTGGCGATATAGTTGGCGATCGCCAGATCGGTCTGCGGCTCGAACACCATGGCGTTGTCGGCCAGCTCGAAATTCCGGTTCTCGAAGGTCGACAGAACGTGAACCTCGCTGCCCTTCTTGGTCAGCCGCGTATTGGTGAGCCGCGACCACAGAATCGGATGCATCTCGGCCATGTTCGCGCCCCACAGCACGAACACGTCGGCATGCTCGAGATCGTCATAGCAGCCCATGGGCTCATCGATGCCGAAGCCGCGCATGAAGGCGCCCACGGCCGAGGCCATGCAATGACGTGCATTGGGTTCCAGGGAGTTCGAGCGGAAGCCAGCCTTGAGGAGCTTCTGGGCGGCATAGCCTTCCCAGATCGTCCACTGGCCGGAGCCGAACATGCCGACACCCTTGGGGCCCTTGGCCTTGCGGGCCGCCACCCACTTTTCGGCCATCACGTCGAAGGCTTCATCCCAGGAGACTTCCTCGAAGTCGCCGTTCTTGTCGTATTTTCCGTTCTTCTTGCGCAGCAGCGGTTTGGTCAGGCGGTCCTCGCCATACATGATCTTGGCGAGGAAATAGCCCTTGATGCAGGCGAGGCCGCGATTGACCGGGGAGTCGGGATCGCCCTGGGTCGCGACCACCCGGCCGTTGGAGACGCCGAGCAGGACGGAGCAGCCGGTGCCGCAGAAGCGGCAGGGCGCTTTGTCCCAGCGGATGGCGTCGCCCTGCTGGGCGGTGGCGGGAAGCACGCCTGGAACGGCGATGCCCGCCGCCGAGGCGGTTGCCGCGACGGCGCTGGTCTTGAGAAAGTCACGGCGCGAAGCTGAATAGGTCATGGGTCAGGCTCCTCCAGTAAGATGGGCGGGCAAGGCGGACGGCCCTGCGGGGGTGTTGATGTCTTCGGGTTCGAAATTGTGATAGGCGAGGGAGGCCGACGCGACGCCCGGGATGCGCTGCAGCGCAAGGACCGTATCGTCGCATCGCGTGTCTCCGGCGTCCTCGACCGTGATGATGAAACGGCCGTCGCCGGTCTCGTGATGCAGCTCGACGCCCTGGGTTTCCACAAGCATGGCGCGGACCGTTTCCGCATGTCCAGGATAAGCATGGATGAGTATGCCGGCGATGGTCATGCCATTACCTCCTCGGTATTTCGGCTTCTCATTTCGATGGATTGGCTGGGGCAAATGAGAGCGCAGTCGCCGCAGCCGACACAGTTTTCCTCATCGACAAGCGGCAGCGCCCGTCCGCCTGTCATCAGCCGGAAGCGGATGGCGCCGGCCTTGCAGCTTTCCTCGCAGGCCCGGCAGGTAATGGCGTTGAATGACAGGCACGAGGCCTTCACATGAGCCGCGATGGTCCAGGCGCGCGCCTGTTCCAGGCTCAATGCGCCGGCCGGACAGGCCGCCGCGCAGGCGCCGCAGAAACTGCATCCGGCCTGACCGAAAAGAAGGATCGGATATCCTTCCGCGTCCTGTCCGATGATGCGGGTCTCGCAGGCGTCGCGGCAAGCGCCGCATGGCTCGCAGCGGCCGCGGAAATCTTGCTCCGGGATAGCATAGGGAGGACGCGCCGCTTCGGCGATTGCGATGAAACGACCGCGAAGCACATCCGCTCGGCTTAATTCTATGCTCATGGGCACCCGCCTATCCGAACAACGCAGCTCTCTCTAATTTGATTTCCCGTAACAGGATCGCCTTGCCGTTCTTCTGACTTGTCCCTCCCAAGGATCAGGATTTCAAAACAACCCCGCAATGGCATTGATTTTGGTCAAGTGTCCGGCTCCGCAATTCGTCTAGTGCGTATCGCCGGTCCGGATGGAAGTTCCGGCGCAAGTCTGTGTTTGCCCACGCAAATATGCGCGCGGGCGGCGCCATTTCGAAACCATCGGCAAGCATGGTGTGTGAATTTACGCCTTCAAAAGCGCGCCGGGGCGAGGGTCTCGGCCCTGCCTTGGGGCTCGCCGGACTTCAGGCGTTGAACGCCCCCGATACCAGCAGCGGCGGCTCATGCAGATAGCGCGTCGCCTGGCGTTTGGATTCGATATCGCTCCAGACGCGGCGCACCTGGTCCGCCGTCAGTTCAGCGGCTGCTCCGACCGCCTCGGCCGAGAGGTTATTGTTCAGGCCATAAAGGCAAAGATCCATCTGGCCGTAGGGGAGCGAGAAATAGAACTCGTCCTGTGTCTGGGGCAGCGACCAGGTGTCGGTGGTGGGCGGGCGCGAGCGGATCTCCGCCGGCACGCCCAGATATTCGGCGAGTTGATAGACCTGGCTCTTGTAAAGATGCGCGATGGGTTTGAAATCGGCCGCGCCGTCGCCGTTCTTGACGAAGAAACCCTGATCATGTTCGAGCAGGTTGGGCGTGCCGGCAACGGCGAAATTGAGCCGGTCCGCGTGGTAATATTCGAGCTGCTTGCGGGTGCGCTGCTTCATGTTCGCCGCCGCGATGACCCCGAGATAAACATCGAGCGGCATGCGCAGCTTGCGGCGTTCGCCGCCGGGCGATTCAACGACCAGGAACGAGATATTGTAGCCCTTGTTCTCGAGCGCATTGGCGAGCACGACCTTGCACCCCCAGCCGGGGCCGAATTCGGGCACGATGGTACGGATAAAATCGTCGCGGCGCTGATAGCAGCCGGCCGCCGTCAGGATCGGCTCGATATCCTCCAGCGGGCTTTCGATGCCGAGGGTTCCGGCCATCAGGCGGCCAAGACGCAAGCTCTCCATGTCGGAGTCCTTCTCGGGCATGAGGAGGGCGACGACCTTTTTCGCTCCCAGCGCCTTGACGCAGAGGGCCGCGGTGACGCTGCTGTCGATGCCGCCCGACAGACCGAGGACGACGCCGCGGCGGCGCAGCCGCTTGAGCACCTGCTCCCGGATCGCGCGCGAAATGCGTTCAGCCTCGCCGCCCGCGTCGATGCGCAGCGTTTCGGGCGAAAAGGCCGGCTCCTTCGTCCGGCCACCGCCGCGGCCTCCGCTAGCCGCTGAAACTTCCGCTTCAGTCAGGGTCTCGCTCATTGCGCGGCCTCCAGTATTTCCTCCACCAGCCGGCGGCTGATCTTGCCGGTATCCGTCTTCGGCAACTCGTCGCGAAACTCGACAAGTTTGGGCACCATGAAATCCTCCAGATGCCGGGCGCAGTGCCGCTGCACATCCTTGTGTGTCAGGCTTGCCCCGGGGGCCAGGGACACCACCGCCTTGATCGCATGCCCCAGAACCGGGTCGGCGACGCCCAGGACGGCCGCCTCGCGGATCCCCGGAAGTGCATAAAGAACGTTCTCGACCTCCTTGGGGCTCACCTTCTCGCCGCGCGTCTTGATGATGTCGTCCATGCGCGAGACGAAATACAAAAAGCCGTCCTCGTCCGTGCGGAACAAATCGCCGGTATGCAGCACGCTCTCCCAAGGGTAAGGACCCGGGCGCAGCGCCCGCGCGGTCGCTTCGGGGTTTTCCCAATAGCCTTTCATGACATGGGGCCCGCGAATGACCAGTTCGCCGACCTCGCCGGCGCCCAGACGCCGGCCTCCCTCGCCGACGACATAAGCCTGCGTCCCCGGAATGGCGATGCCCACCGACGCCGGGCGCGCGTCGAGTTCTTCGGGCGGCAGCCAGGTGCACCGCTTGCACTCCGTCAGGCCATACATCGAATAGAGCGCGGCTCCGGGAAACAACGCCCTGAGGCGCGCGATAAAGGCCGGCGGCAGGGCCGCGGCGGTGTTGGTGATATAGCGCAGGCGAGGCAGCGCGCCCGGTTCAAGGTCCTTCATTTGCAGGAGGAGCGCGGCCATGGTCGGCACGATCGGAAAGCCGGTGACCCCTTCGGCCAGCATCTTCTGAATAACCGCGTGCGGGAAGGCGAAGGATTTCTCCAGCACCAGCGTGGCGCCGGTCTTGAAAGCCATAATCACTTGATAGAGGCCATAGTCGAAGGATATCGGCAGCACGCCCAGGATGATGTCGTCGGCGGTGTTTTCAAGATAGGCCGTGATCGATCCGGCCGCCGCGACGATATTCTGGTGCGTCATCATCACGCCCTTGGGGAAACCGGTCGAGCCGGACGTGTAGATGAGCATCGCCAGGTCGATCTCGATGCCCGGATCGGGCAAGGCGGCCGGGGTGTCCCCGGCGAGCGCGGCCTCGAAGCTTATGGCGCTGCCCAATCCGCCCCCATCGCCCGCACCCGCGACGACCCTCAATATTTCCGGCGACGCCTCGGCCGCGGCGGCATCCGCGACGGGCAGAAGGCGGACCTGGGTGATGATCGCGGCCGCCCTGCAATTGTTCACAATATAGGCGAGTTTTTCCGCCCTTGTGGACGGATTGACGGGGGAGAACACCGCGCCGGCCTTGAGCACGGCGAATATCGCGACGACGGCCTCCCAGCAGTTGTCCATATAGATGACGACGCGGTCGCCGCGCTTGACGCCCCCGGCCAGAAGCGCCGCCGCCAGCCGGTCCGACATGGCATCGATTTCGGTGAAAGTCAGCCGTTCCGGTCCCGCCACCAGGGCGGTCTTTTCGCCGCGGCGTTTCGCGCTGTCGCGTAAGAATTGTTCAACACGCATGGCCTTGCCTGTTCTCCCGGAATTCCCTTGTCCCTGGCGCGCCGCAGCCCGGTGTTCAGGCGGCAACCTGCGCCAGCTTGGTCTTTGCGTAAGTGGCTATGCTCCTGATCGAGTCGAGATTCTCGGGAACGATCTCGGCATCGGCAATCTCGATCCCGACTTCCGTTTCCAGGAAGGCGACCAGCTCCAGAACGCCGGTCGAATCGATGAGTCCGCCCTCGAGCAGAGACTCGGTATCCGAAAGGGAATCGCGATCATCGCGGAACAGAAAATTGTCCACGATGAAATCACGGATAGATGCCTCGACATCACCTTGCATGGTTCCATCTCCTTTGTGTTTACGCGACTTCCCTTGGGGAAATGCCGGCCCCCGCCCTGCATGCTCCATTGACGAATGCGCGGCGCCATAGCTGTGTTGAAAGGATTCCGACGAAGGCCATGTTGTCGCGCGTTCCCAGCGCCGGTTTTCGCCGGCACTTGTCCACGAGTTTCTGGACGGCGCCGGCCTCGAAATAGCCCGCGCCTTCGATTTCGTATCGCGAAAGAGCGTCATCCACGTAACCTGGCGCATCGGGACCGGTGAAACACTGGCTGTCGGGCGCCCGGTAGGGTTGTTTCGCGCGATTGCCGATGCCCTCGGGCAACAGGTCTTTCATGCTCTCGCGCAGGATGTGTTTCTCGCGCAGCGCGCGGATCTTCATTTTCGGCGGAATGCGCGCGGCGAATTCGACCAGCCTGTGGTCGAGGAACGGATAACGCCCTTCCACCGAATGCGCCATTGAGACCCGGTCGCCCTGGGAGGACAGGATGTAGCCCGGCAGCAGATATGCGGTCTCGAGATATTGCGCCTGGCACAACGGATGCCAGCGCCTGAATTCGTCCGGCAGGCTGTCGCGCAACTCGGCGAGCGCATCGTAACCGCCAAGTTCGCGGCGCAAATCGCGCGACAGGAAAACCTTGGCGCCCGCCGTCGTGCGGAAGCGCGGAAGATGTGAGTAGAGCGGGTCGTCAAGCTCCGCGCCGCCACCGCCGAAAAAGGCCGCCAGATAGGCATGGGGCTGGCTCTGCAATTGCGGCAGGTAAGGGTAAAGCCGCTGAAACAGGAGTGGCCGGAGGTAAGAGTCGGGCTGGCGCGCGCAAAAGCGGCGCAGCTTGGCTTCCTTGAAGATGTCGTAGCCGGCGAAGAGCTCGTCGGCGCCTTCGCCCGTGAGTACGACCTTGAACCCCTTGGCGTGAACCAGATCCGAAAGGGCAAACAGCGGCGCCGGCGCCGTGCGCAGGATCGGCCGCTCGGTATGCGCGATCACGTTAGGAAAAGCGCGGGCGATATCGGCGGTGCTGCACTGGATCTGGTCATGCCGTGTCCCGAGCGCCCGGACCATTTCGCGCTGGTGACCGCTTTCATCGAATTCGGGACTCTCGAAAGTTACCGAGAAGGTTCTCAATTGGTCCGGAGCGATGCGCCTGGTCACGGCGGTGATGATCGATGAGTCGAGACCGCCGCTCAGATATGCTCCCACCGGCACGTCGGAGCGCAGGCGGATACGCGTTGCGTCGAACAGCAGCTCCCGCAACTCCTCCGCGATGTCCGCTTCGCTCCGCCCGTCCCAGGCGCCTTCGTCATTTGCGTCCGGGTAGCCGAGACGCCAATAGGAGTGCACGCGCGTGCCCTGCGGCGTGGCGGTCAGGACATGGCCCGGCGGCAGCTCGAAGATATCCTTGAATGGCGTGCGCGGCGCCAGGGGGAACCAGAAGGTGAAGATCTGGTCGAGCGCGACCGGGTCCAGCTCGGCCTGGATTGCCGGCACTTCGAGCAGCGCCTTGACCTCCGAAGCAAAGAACAGACAACCCTCGCGGGTGGTGTAATAGAGCGGGCGCACGCCCATGCGGTCGCGCGCCAGCATGAGCCGCTTGCGGGGCGCGTCCCAGACCGCGAAGGCGAAATCGCCGTTCAGGTCCTCGACGCAATCAAGGCCCTTCTCCTGATAGAGATGCAGGAGAACTTCGGTGTCGGACTGGGTCCGGAAGACATGTCCGCGCGCGATCAGATCGCGGCGCAGCTCGACATAATTGAATATCTCGCCGTTAAAGGTGAGCCAGACCGTCTGCTCGGCGTTGCACATCGGCTGCTTGCCGGCGGCGGGATCGATGATGGAAAGGCGGGCGTGGCCGAGCCCCGCATCCGCGCCGGCATGGATGCCCTGCTCGTCAGGCCCCCGGTGGGAGATGGCGCCAATCATTCGCTGCAACAGGACACTGCCCGGCATGGATGCTCCCGGTGTGCCGAAGTAACCAGTTATTCCGCACATGGATGTCGCAATCCCCAAATTTTCCCCGGATTCCGCCGTTTCCAGGTCCCGTCATGGAACATGAACTACGGCAAACGGACAATCAGGCTACGATTTCGGTGTAAATATTGCGCTAATTCGCAGTAACGAAATCAACAATTTATCGCCCGGCTACGTGAACTCGCCGCCGATGATGCGGGTCCATGCCTCCCCGGCGAGACCGGTGATCAGGGCATCGCCTGAACGGATCGGCGCCAGAAGATCCCGGTTCTTCGAATGAACTACGGTCGAGGAGAGGCAATAAAAGAGAGATTTCCGGCGCATGAGGATGCCGGTAATCTGCGGGTGGGAACGGCCTCTGAGGGCCACGCATCCATTCGCGTAAGCGTGGTTCAGCAGGCTTTCCACGACGCGTCCCGCCGCATCCGGGCGCGCCATGATCTGCAGGACCCGGCCCACATCGCGCGCGCGTTTATGGTAGATGTAGAAACCGAGCGGCGCGCCGCCCCTGCCATATACCATCCGCCTGGATATTTCGCCGTAGCGCTCCTTGCGGTCCGCATGTTCAAGGAACCATCTGAGCGCGGCCTCATCCCAGTCGGGCCGCAGGGAATATTGTTCCGCGAAGTGCGGAATATGCTCGATCAGTTCCTCGTCGCCAACCTCCCTGTCATCCGCATGGCCTCTGGTCC
The DNA here is from genome assembly GCA_002897995.1 of bacterium BMS3Bbin10. Classification (GTDB taxonomy): domain Bacteria; phylum Pseudomonadota; class Alphaproteobacteria; order Rhizobiales; family Methyloligellaceae; genus UBA2767. The sequence goes on from BDTT01000089.1 coordinate 21,650, forward strand.
GGAAATCAGGGCGCAGCGCATTGCGTCCCATCCGGTTGCCGATATTGTCGGCGAGCGAGGCCACCGGGGCCAGCACCCTGGCCGGGCGCAGCCAGTGGCCCAGCGCGGCGACCGCGAAACCGGCCGGGCGCAGAACGCGCAGCCAGTCCATGGAGTATGCGACTTCAGGCTCATGCCCGAGCCGCTCCCACATCCCCATCGATAACCTGTTGGCCGATTCGGTTATGGAGAGGTCCTGCGGACCGGCCAGAAACGAGCGCAGCAACCGCGCTCCCGCGAGCGGATTTTCCGCCCGGTTGTCCACCATGAGGGACCCGGCGACGGCCGCCCGGACCGGCCTGGCGTTGAACAGCAGGCGCAGGGGCAGGACGCCGATGAAACCGCCGACCTGCCCCTGCGCATCGATATAGACGCGCGAGGCGAGGTCGGGCTCGCGCCAGTGATGATGAAGAAACAGATCCGCCAGATACGCCCTGAGGGAGTCGGGCGCCTGCTTGCGCGGATCGCGGAAGATGCGCTGGAACTGATTTGCGACGGCCGGAATATCGGCGGGCTCAAGGGCGCGGACGGCGCTCTCCTGCGGCGCGGGCATCTCTTTTCCCGTTTGTCCCGCTTGGCGAGGGGCCCCGGGGCGGGCGCTGTTGCGCGTTTCAATTTCCAGCATGGTTCCAAATCCAGATGTGGAGGCCGAGGCGCCGCTTGATCACGATGAACAGCAGGACGGATTCGACCGCCAGCGCGGTGGCGAGGCTGATGGCCGCGCCCAGCAAGCCAAAATAGGGGATCAGCATGAAGCACAGCACCAGATTGACGGCGAATGCGGTGAGAAACACCAGACTGCACCGGCGCTGCTCGCCCACCATATTCAGCAGCCGCTCGGCCGGGCCGACGGAGGCCCGGGCCAGAAGACCGATGGCGAGGACGAACATCAGCGGATAGCCCTCGACGAAGTTCGGTCCGAACAGCCCAAGGATCGGGCGGCCAAGCGCGATGATGACGATGGCGGCGGCGAGCGAGGGCCAGAATGTCCACTGCGTCGCCTTGCGCACGAGTTCGGCGAACGCCTTGGCGTCGCCGGTCACGTGATACTCGGCGAATTTATGCGCGACCGCCGCGGCGACGGAGAAATAGACGAAGGCGACGAGCGCCAGGGTCTTCGACGCGGCATAGTAGATGGCGACCTCTTCGGGCGGGCGGAACTGGCGCAGCACCAGGATGTCGGTATAGGTCAGAAGCGTGTAAAAGCCCCAGACCATCAGGATCGGAAGCGAGGTCGCGAACCAGACCTTGACGTGATGGGTCCGCGCGCCGGGTTCCACGGTCCGCTCCAGCCGCACATTGAGCCAGATCAGTTGCAGTATGGCGGCCGCCCAGGTGGCGGCGATGGCGGCCAGCATCGCGGTTGTGGCATCGAGGGAATAGCCCGCGAAATACGCCGCCGCCATAGCCGCGAGCAAGAGCAGCGGGCGCAGGAAATAAGGCGGCAACAGCGCGACATTGATCCAGTTGTAACTCCGGGCGATGCCGTCGAGCATATTGGAGAGCGCATAAAAGGGCAGGGTCGCGCAGGCGAGATAAAGCGGCAGTATCTCGTAGCGTTCGAGCCAGGGCTCGAACAGCGAGATGCCGAGCGCGGCGGCCGCCGCGACCCCGGTCGCGATAACGAACACCAGCCACCGGCTGCCGCTCAGAAAGCCGCGCAGCGAATCGAAGGCCTTGTTCCTGGTATATTCGGGTATGAAACGCTGGGCGGCCGAGGCGAGCCCCATATGCACGATGTCGCCGACCAGCAGCACCCAGGTCCAGACGTAAACATAGACGCCGAACTCGAATACGCCCATCCAGCGGGCGAGCAGCACCTGGGAAATATAGATAACGGCCGCACTCGACACCCTGATCGCGAAGGCGGTTCCGGCCATCCGCTGGGCGATGGATTGATCGCCGCCGTCCGCGAGCCACCCCTGGACGCGCGCGCCGAGGCCCGGCCGCGGCGGGGTCCCGCGCGCGGTTCGTGCGCGCGGGCGTTTATCGAGAATCGCGTCCATCTTATGCAGCCGTTAACCAGTTGCGCTGACCCGGGCGGCGCATTCGCACAACCGGACAGCAAACGAGACCTCACCAGCAGGGCATCCTCTCGCAGAACCGTTAATTTGTGGTGGAGCCCCGTTCGCACCGTCGGAGCTGGATGGTATTCGCAGAAGCAATAACCAGGCGGACTATTGCAGCTGCTGAATACGCTCGCCATAGCGCTGCGCCAGGCAGGCGGTATCCTGCCCGCAGGCGTTGCGCCGCTTGAGCCATTGCCTCTGCCGCGCCGCCAGAGCGTTTCGCGCCGCGCCTCTGCGCGCGGCCCTCGCTTTTTTGTACAGGCCGGCCATGACGTTATCGAGCGTCGCGATCTCCGGGCTGGAACAGATGGCTTTTTCGGTCCTGGCGACGGCTTTGGCGCAGTTGAAGCTGGGTTTGACCGGGCCCGATTGAGGTGCGGCAGCCGGAGCGGGTCTGGCGACCGGACCGGCGGAGAGGATTTCCGATTTGCGGCCAAACAGGCCGGGGCGCTGGGTCCCCCCCGTCGCCTTGCTCACGACCGCGTGCAGTTCGTTGCGCATATAGGCTTCCAGCTCTCCGGCGGTGACCGCGCCGTTCTTGTTCCCGGCCGCGAGTGTATCGGCTTGCCCGCGCAAGCCGCTCAGCAACGCATCGGTGAAGGCGCTGCGCGGGCGTTTGGGGTCCGCATAGGTTGCTTGCGTCCCGGTGCCGGCGCTGATGACAATCCATTTCCCGGTGAGGAATTTACCTAACAGCCCAAGTTCCGGCGTGATCAGCACGGGTTTGGGCGAGGGTGCATTGGCGGCCGGTTGCGCGTTTGAGGGCGTGGAAAACGCCGTATCGAGATAGAGACGCAAGCGCCGCACACCCAGGCTCGCGAGCCGCTTATACAGCTCCGACAGGCGGTACCCGGTCCTGACCGGCTGTTTGAAATTCGCATCCCGCGGCAGCAGCACCGCGTCGCGGCCGTCCTTTATGGGCATCGCGCGGCCCGAATAATAGATGATGAGTTCGGACGCGGGCGCGCGCGCCATTATTGTTTTCAGGCGTCCGGCCGGGCCGCCCCGTCTGCCGAACAGGGCGATAAAATCGCGCCCGCGCATATTGTCGAGCGAGAGGATGCGGCTCGCGGGAAGGCGCATATCATTTTTGAGGAATTTCGTGAATTCCGCCGCGCCGCCGACCGCATGGGGGGCGTTCTTGATCACCCTGCTCGTATAGCGCGCATTGGCGATGACGATGCCAAGGGGTCCGCGTGCCGCAATGCGTTTTCTGTAACCGGCGATGGTGTCCACTCCCGGCCGCTTCGTGACCTTGCCGGGCGGCGGTGGCGGAGGCGTACCCGTGCCCGGAGGCGTAACGGTATCCGGGGGCGGCGGAGGCGTAACCGTGTCCGGAGGCGGCGGAGGCGTGCCGGTATCCGGCGGAGGCGCTTCGCCATCGGGCGGAGGTTGCGTGCCGGTGTCAGGCGGAGGCGTGCCCGCATCGGGCGGTGGCTGTTGGTCTTCAGCAGGAGGCTGTGTGCCATCTGGCGGAGGCGTAGCCTCGGCAGGCGGCTGCTGGTCTTCAGCAGGCGGTTGCTCACCCCCGGCGGTGGGGGGAGGCTCGTAAACACCTTCAGCGGGATTGGCAATATCGCCGCAAAAACGGGCCATTTGCTGGCCGAGGAAATTCCGGCCAAGGTCCACGTTACTCTTGCAATCCTCTACGATTAGTTGCTCGCAGGTCGTCTGGTTGATACTGGCTTCACTTTCCCCGAATCCTCTTCCGGCCAGACAATACTCAAGAACGGCTTCATAGGGGGCGTCCCAACTGTTCACACAAACGCCGTTGTAATTGACGTAAGATGAAGTATAGCATCCCCCGTCCGCGTCCGGTGATGATCCAGTTGGCGGGGAGGAGGTCGCAACGCATACGCCGTTCTCCTGCCGCGTATAACCTCGCGGACATTGCGGCCCCGGGAAGCACTGGCCGTTCAGCACGGTTTGAAATTCGCCAGCACACTGCGATGTGCACTGGCCGTTCCGGTCAAGGAAGGTTCCTTCCGCGCAACTCGCCGCGCAGACGCCACCTTCCTGCAAGACCTGACCGCCTGAACACTGGCAAATGGCGCCAACCCTCTCGCTGCCCTCGACGCAGGATGCAACACACTGGCCGTTTACATTATCCTGGCCATCCGGGCAGGACCGTCCCTGGCAAATTCTCGCATTGAGGCTGGAATAATCCTCTTCGCATTGCTGGTCGATTATGTTCCTGCATGTTTCTTCATCCGTTGCCCCGACAACGCCAACGGGAAATTCGAATTGTTCCGCCCGTGCCTGTTCCACCCCCGCAAGGCACGACGAAAAATATTCCTCATAGCCGATTTCCTCAATGCATTGACCCCCTGAGTAAACCTGACCCTCGGGGCAAGTCTGGTCGATAACGCAATAATTGCCGCCAAATGCCGCCACCTTGCCCTCGGGGCATTCCGCCACGCACGTATTCCCGTCTAAGATCTGACCAGTCTGACACTGGGCGACACACTGATCGCCCGATCTGAGTTCGCCCTCGGGGCAGTCGATAACGCAGGCGCCATCAACCGCTTCCTGCCCGGCGGGGCAGGTGATGATACAAGAGCCGTTTACCGCTTCCTGACCGGCGGGACACTGTGATCGCCCTGGGCGACGCCGCCCTGCGCTATACAGATGCTGCTGCCGACACAGCCCCTGGCCCGTTCAAGGGTTCCATCGGGGCAACTATTGGCACACTCCCACCCATTCGATGTTTCGATTCGAACCTGCCCTTCGGCGCAATTGCCTCCCCCGAGGACGCACCGCCCGGCAAATTCGACGGAGCCTTCGGGACATTGCGCGACGCAATTATAGAGGCCGTAACGCATTTCACCCGCAGGGCAGGCCGCGACGCAGTACTGGTTGAGCTCGACTTCGCCGCCCTGCTGGATGCAGACCTCCTCCTGGACGCAAATGCCCCTGCGAATGATCGATCCGGCAGGACAATCTTCGACACACTGCTCTTCATAGCTCACCTGGCCCTGCGGACATTGCCCGGTCGCCACGCACTGGGTCCCCCATCTGATCTCGCCCTCGGCGCAATCAACCAGGCATTGATCACCCACCCGGCGGCTGCCCTCGGGGCAGGCGGCAACACAGGCGCCGTCAACCGCTTCCTGTCCGGCGGGGCATACATCCGACGACTGAATTGACGGGCCGGCCGGTGGTGGAGGCGGCGCGGGGGGAGCAGGCGGCAACGGGCTTGAGCCGCCCGGCGGCGGCGGCGGGGTCTGGCCGCCGGTGCCGCCCGGCTGGCCTGTCTGGCACTGCGGCAGTTGCGGGTTTTGCTCGCAGACAGAGCCAACCCCGGCGCCCTGCCCGGCTGTCGATCCCAGGTCCGGCTGCTGTGTGATGTTATCGCAGCCGGGATATTTCGGGTTCGCTGCGCAGATTTTCCCGCTGGCGGGTGGAGGTCCCTGCTGCGGCTTGCCCTTGGCGGGAGGCGCCTTTTCCTTCTGCACGGGGGCGGGCTTCGTGACCGGTGCAGCTTTCCTGGGCGGCGGCGCGGCCTTCTTCTTTGGGGCCGGCGCAGCCTTTTTCGCGGGCGGCGGCGCGGCCTTCCTTCTGGGTGGCGGCGCGGCCTTCTTCCTGGGCGGCGGTGCGGCTTTCTTCCTGGGTGGCGGCGCGGCCTTCTTTTTCACGGGCGGCGGCGCGGCTTTCTTCTTCGGGTCTTGCGGCTTCTGCGCCAGGCGCATCAAACTCCGGATACGGGCCTGCGCGCGCTGCCTGGTCGCGGCCTCTTCAGAGGCGGAAAATTTCACCGCCGGCTGCATGATTGTTTGGCTGGCGGGTTTTGCGCCCGCCGCGCCGGGGGCGGGGAGCCAAATAAAAAGCGCGGCCAATGCCACG
>BDTT01000090.1 GCA_002897995.1 bacterium BMS3Bbin10
GAGCGCGCGGCCGCGTCCTAAGGGATTTTTGCGCCAATGGCCGCACCGGGGTATCATCGCGCCCCATGGCGAGCGCCCTCATAACCCTCCGCGCCGCGCGCCCCGAAGACGCGCCGGAAATCGCCCGCGCCCACCGCGAGGCCTGGCGCTATGCCTATTGCGGACTGCTGCCGCATTTGCCGCGCGATCAGGCGCGAATTTGAGGGGCTATGCGTCTGGGCGCTGACGGACAATGACGCGGCCTGCGCCTTCTACAGACATCTTGGCGGGCGGCAGGTCTGCGAGGGAGTCGAGCATTTCGGCGACCGGAGTTTCAGGAAGGCCGCATTCGGCTGGCACTAATCCAGCCGCCCGGGGCGGAGAAAATGCGTGCCGCCACGCGCCAAAAGCCGCATAATTAGACGTTAATATTAAGATTGGCCGGACGTTTACGCTGCGACCCCGCGATGCATTACTGCTCACTCCCCAAGATGCGAACCCAAGTGTGTGAGCCAAATGCTGACATCTGCGTTGATCTCGAAAACGGATGCCGGCGCGCCCGCCCGCCCGGCGGAGAGCGCGGGAGGCGATTTGCGCGTGCCGCAATCGCGCTGGCGCGAGCGGGCGGCAGCCCTGTCGGCCCTCGGGATCGGATGCGCGCGGATGGGGTCGATCCGCAATCACACCCCTGTTTCGGAGATCAGGCGCACCCTGGCGGCGGCCCTCGATCATGGGGTCAATGTTATCGATACCGCCGGCATCTACGCGCAGGGCGACTCCGAACGGATTATCGGAGAAGCCATCGCGGGACGCCGGGACCAGGCCTTCGTCATCACGAAAATAGGTTTCTCGCATGGCAGCCACTCCCGCCTTGTGACGCGGCTGAAACCGGTCCTCCGGCTGGTCTCCAGATATTCGCGCGCCTTCGATGCAAAACTGGATCGCGCGCGCGACGCCGTCCAGTCACAGAATTTCTCACCCGGATATCTGATGGATGCGCTCGACGGCAGCCTGCGGCGGCTTGGGCTGAACGAGGTCGACGGATTGCTGCTGCACAGCCCCAGTGGGCAAGTGCTGGAGGACGACCGCGTCGCGGAGTTCCTTGCCCGCGCGAAACGCCAAGGCAAGGTGAAACATTTCGGCGCCTCGGTGGAGACGCTCCCCGAGGCGCGCGCCGCACTGGACATGGAGGGCCTCGAGCTCCTTCAGGTCGACATAGACACCGCCCGCGACCTCGCCAGCGGCCCGGCATGCAAGATAATCGGTCAGCGCCGGATAGCGGTTTTTGCCCGCCAGGTGCTGCGCCCGCCGGGCCTCGCCCCGGACGCGGCGGCCCCGGCCATCGGCGAGGCGCTTCCCGCGGCATTGGCGGTCCCGAATGTAAGATGCGCGATCGTGGGCCTGAGTTCGCGCAAGCATCTGCTCGCGGCGATCAAGGCAATATCATGATCGAGGACGCCCGGCGGCTGGAACCCGGTACGCGCCTCGCGGCCGACGTGGCCATCATCGGCTCCGGCGCCGCGGGTGTCGCCCTTGCCCTGGCGCTGGCGCGCAAGTCCCCGCGGGCACGGGTGCTTCTCCTCGAGGCCGGCGGGAAGAACCACGACATAAAGGAGCAGTCGCGCCACTTCGCCGGCGAAGTTTCCGATCCGCGCCATCCGCCCTTGAATCTGTACCGCCGCCGCATGCTGGGAGGGACCACCTCGGTCTGGGGCGGGCGGTGCATCGCCATGGAACCGGACGACTTCGCGGCGCGGCCGGACCTGGGCCGGCCGGGATGGCCGGTTTCATACCCGGATATCGCGCGATACTACGCGCGCGCGCTGGAGCTGCTCGAGGCGGGCGCCTGCGCGTTTGACGCCGCGCAGGCCCTGCCGGACGCCCCGCCCGGTATGGGGCCGGTCAGGCCTGGCACCGGATTGGTGGTTGACCGCGTGGAACGGTTCAGCCCGCCGACAAATCTGGGAACCCGCTACGCCGGGGAGCTGGAAGCGGCGCCGAATATCAGGGTTCTGCTCAATGCGCCCTGCGTCGAAATAGTCACCACGGGCTCCGGAGGGAAAGTTCAGGGCCTTGTCCTGCGCGCGGGCGGCAACCTGTTGCAGGCCGCCGCGCGCAACATCGTCATTGCCGCCGGGGGGCTGGAAACTCCCCGCCTGATGCTATGGTCGGCCCGTGCCGGGCGCGGCTGGATATCCCCCCATCTGGGCCGCCACTACATGACCCACTATACGGGCGATCTCGGCCATATTCGCTTCGCCCATCCGCCGGAGCGCTTGCAGCTCGGCTATGCCATGTCCCATGACGGCATCTGGTGCCGGCGGCTCCTGCAACTCGATCAGCGGACCCGGCGGGAGAACGGCCTGGTGAACTTCGTTCTGCGGCCGTCCATCGGGGCCATTCACGATCCCGCCCACGGCAATTCCATTCTCTCGGCCGCGTTTCTCACCAAGCGCTTCTTAATCCCCGAATATGCGCGCCGGCTGGCGTCCATGCCGGCGGAACCCGGCGCGTCCGCGATGCCGCCGGTGGCGCTGCATCTGCGAAACCTGGCGACCGGCATGCCCGGGCTGCTCAAATTCACCGGCAACTGGACGCGTCAGCGCATCCTGCCGCGGCGCAAGCTGCCGTCTTTGTTCCTGCCCAGGGCGAATGGTGTGTATCCGCTGGAGTTCAATGCCGAGCAAATCGCCGACCCGCGCTCCGCGGTGGCGCTCAGCCGCGAACGCGACCCCAATGGCGTGCCGCTGTTGTCCGTGAACTGGCGCATGGCGCCGGACTTTCCCGAACGGCTCCTCGGCATCTATGACGTCATGGGGCGCTGCCTGCGCGCATCCGGTCTCGGCGAAATCGTCCTGACCGGCGCCGAGAGGGAGATGGCGCCCGGGCGCTGCCAATCGCAGGGCGGCCATCACATGGGTACCGCGCGCATGTCGTCGGCTCCAGGCGAAGGCGTGGTCGATCCTGATCTGCAGGTGTGGGGCACGCCGGGCCTGTATGTGCTGGGGTCCGCTGTATTCCCGACATGCGGCTTCGCCAATCCGACGCTGACAATCGTTGCCCTGGCGCTGCGGCTTGCGGACAGACTGGCGGCCGCGCCCGCCGCCGGAAGGACGCGCGCAGCAACCCGACAGGGAAGCGCCGCCAGCCAAAAGACGGCGCGCGCGCCGGTCACGGCGTCCTGATCCCCGGGTAGTGCATCAGTTTGAATTTTTTGTCTTGTAAGTTTTAGGCCGTCCCGGCTTTGGTGCCCGCGCATCAACCAGTTCTGCAATCCATTCCATATCGTGCAACGTATCGGTCAAGCCCGCTTCCATTGCTGGCGTGACGCGCAGCGTCTTGTGGATACGGCAAAAATTGTAGAACACCGTGTAGAGCGCGACCATGTGAGCGTGGTTCTCGAACTTCTTACTGAACGCATTGGTTAGTCGCGTGAACCGGCGCATGTGCATCCGCATGGTGAGGTTCTGGCGCTCGACGTAGGACGTGCTCACATCCGCTTTGACCGGCTTGCCTTCAATGCGGCGCTTCTTGATGCCAATGCAATCTGCCGGGCTATAGCGGCCTTTCATGCTTTCAGGTGCCGCGCCGTACATCTTCACAAGCTGGGCATAGTCAACGTCGCCGCCGAACGCGCCTTCAACGGCCTCCAGATAGGCTTTGTGACCATCTGTGGTCAACTGGACCCGGTTAGCTAGGCGTGACCGCACATCGTCCATGAACTCCATTGCGTATTCGCTGTCGCGGCCACCGACCAGATAGGAAACAATCAGTTTTGAGTCAGCATCAAGAGCCGTCCATGTCCATGTGTCGCCCGCATCCGCTGGCGCAGCCTTGGCGGTCTTCACGTTCTTTTGCTTGGCATATGTGAACGACCAGATTTCATCGCACTGGATACGAGCGGCTTTTACGTCGCGGACGTTCTCATCATGGTACTCGGCACACGCCTTGCCAGCATCAATCAGAAGCTTCGCAACGGTGTTGAATGAGACGCCTGTTAGCCTTGCGATGGCCCTCATAGAGGAGCCCTCACAAAGCATGTTGAGGATCATGGCACGGGTTTTTAGGGGCAATTTGTTCATACCCCTAATGTATGTACTTTTATGCTTACCTTTAAGCATAAAAGTCAGTTTATTTTACAATCCGGAGTCGCGGGCGTTCCGGGGGAATCGGTTTCTCCCAGAGTCGGTAGAGATCACGAATCTGGTCAGTGTGGAGGTTCAATAATTCTGCAATCTCCTCAATGGAGTACCCCAAATCTTCCAAATGCCCACCAATAATGAGGGACATAATCTGCGGTTCCTCATGGGGAAAGTCGAGCTCTGGCGGCTCTTTCAATCGCATGCCGCGCGCACTGATTTGCTGCCATAGATAGCGGCTTTGATTTGGCTTCAGGTAGCCGAGTGACGACGCCCTCACAAGAAGGGCCTGCATCGCGACTTTCCACTCAGGTTTAAGCGATGCCAGCAAAGCCAGATCGATGCGACGGCCAGCAAATGACGGACGGATGTCTTGCTCGGGCATCAGGAATGCTGCGGCAAATGCGTTTGCTTCATCTTCCATTTCTGAAGTTGGGAAGCGATGCATAACCAGATGGCCGAGTTCATGAGCGAGAGTGAACCGCAGGCGATCAGCGGGTTGGTGATCAGCAAGAGCGATCAAAGGCGGTTGCCCTGGAACCTTGTATGTCACGCCACTGACTGAAGCATTGCCGAGTGGAGATAAAACTATGATGGTGCCAGCCTTCTCGACCAATGCGGTGAGGTCGTGGATCGGTCCGCTTGGGACGCCCCAATGTGCCCGAAGTAATCCAGCAACACTTGCCGGCGATTCATACTGATCAATATCCAACTGGGGAACGTCAGATGTGGGAGTAAATTCGACACCTTCAAGCAATCGGCGAATGTGCATCGTGCGTATATTTAGTTCCGCCATTATAGCGTCGAGTTCGCGAGCTGTTACGTTCG
>BDTT01000091.1 GCA_002897995.1 bacterium BMS3Bbin10
TAAGGGCGTCACGCAAATGATCGGCGTCGAAGGCCTTGTCGGCCAGCACGGCATCAAAAGACAGCCCTTCGATCAACGCCGGGACACCGGTGATTTCGCTGCGTTGGCCCGGGAGCAGCTTGAAGCGCACGAGGTTGCCCAAAGCATCGGTGAGGGCCAGAACTTTGGTCGTCAATCCGCCTTTGGAGCGCCCGATAGCCTGATTGAGAGTCCCCCTTTTGCGCCGCTTGCCTTCTGGTGAGCGCTGATGATGGTGCCATCAATGAGAACATATTCAAAATCAGGATCGCCTGATACCGCCTCGAAAATACGTTGAAAAACACCGCGTTGCGCCCAGCGCCGGAAACGTCTGAAGATGCTGTTCCATTCGCCAAAACCCAGCGGCAGGTCGCGCCAGGGACCACCAACCCGAACCTTCCAAAGGACAGCTTCAAGAAACAGCCGATTGTCCTTCGCCGTCACGCCACGGTCTCGATCAGTTCCAGGAAGCAGGGACTCAATCAAAGCCCAACTGCGATCTGTGATGACAAAACGTTCCGGACGCATCGCAAACCTCCTCAAAAGGAAGCTTGAATCACATCAACACCGAAAAGGGAATCCTAAATGTCCACAGACCCTAGATCGCTTCATGTTTCGATGGAATCAAAACCGCGATCTTGGCTTTGTTTATGCGTATCATTTCTCCGATAACCGGTTTCCATCCCCGCCTTCGCGGGGACATGCTTATCGGTGACACGCTCTAGCCGGCATCACTGATAAGGCGCCATGCCTTCGCGCGCGAGTTCGTCCGCGCGCTCGTTTTCCGGATGTCCGGTGTGGCCCCTGACCCAATGCCATCTTACGTCATGGCCTTCGCAGGCGGCTTCAAGGCTTTTCCACAATTCGGCGTTCTTGACCGGCTTTCTGCTGGCGGTGCGCCATCCGTTGGTCTTCCATTTCTTGATCCATTTGGTAATGCCGTCCCGCAGATAGTTTGAGTCCGTGTGCAGATCGACGCGGCAAGGCTGTTTAAGCGCGTTCAGCGCTTCGATGGCCGCCAGCAGCTCCATGCGGTTGTTGGTGGTTTGCGCGCCGCCGCCCTTCAATTCCTTGCGATGATCTCCGAAAATCAGAATGGCGCCCCAGCCGCCAGGCCCCGGGTTTCCCGAACATGCGCCGTCCGTGTAAATCGTGACTGTTTGCTTTTGCGTCACTTTTCATCCTCGCCAAGTCCGTATTCGCGCGCCGACCCCACATTGCGGTGAAAGCGCAGTTTGCGGACATACTCCAACGGGTCCTTCGGCTTCACCAGGGCGTCCGCCGAGGTGTTCAGCCAGTCGTAAATCCGGGTCAGCAGGAAGCGGAGCGCCGCGCCGCGCGCCAGCACGGGCAAGGCTTCGAATTCCTCATCGGTGAACGGCCTGAGGGCGGTATAGGCGCGCAGCAGCGCGCGCGCCTTGGTAATGTTGAACGATCCGTCGGGCTCAAAACACCAGGCGTTGAGACAAATGGCGATGTCGTAAGCCAGCATGTCATTACAGGCAAAATAGAAGTCGATGACGCCCGATACCCTGCCTCCCAGAAAGAACACATTGTCGGGGAACAAATCGGCGTGAATGACGCCTTGAGGAAAATCGCACGGCCAGGCTTCTTCAAGCGACGAAAGCTCCTCGCTCACTTCGGCATTCAGCCCTTGCAGGATCGAATCCGCGCCGCCCCGGCAGGAGTCATGGAGCGGCCGCCACCCAGAGACCGAAAGCGCATTGGCGCGGGTCATGGGGAAATCCTGTCCCGCCAGATGCAGCTTGGCGAGGGTTTCGCCAAGCGCCGCGCAATGTTCGGCTGAGGGGCGGCGGACCCACAGGCCTTCGAGAAAAGTGATAATCGCCGCCGGCCGGCCGGAAAGCTCGCGCAGCATCTCGCCGTTACGGTCGCGCACGGGCAGCGGACAGCTCACGCCCCTGGCGGCGAGATGCTCCATCAACCCCAGAAAGAAAGGCAGATCCTCAAGGCTTACGCGTTTCTCGTAAAGGGTGAGAATATGCGGGCCCGCCTCGGTATGGACCAGATAGTTGGTGTTTTCCACACCCTCGGCGATCCCTTTGAACGACAAGGCCTCGCCAAGGTCGTAGCTGGCGAGGAAACTGCTCAGTTCATCATCGGAAACTTCAGTGTAAACCGCCATATTAGGCAGACCCGCGGAGTTTTCTGGGGAGTTTGAAAGAGACGTTTTCATCGGCTGTCGAGACAGCTTCAAGCGTGGTCTCGAACCGGTCTGCAAAGGCGGCGATAATCTCGTCGACCAGTACTTCAGGAGCCGACGCACCCGCGGTGATGCCGATGGTGCGAATATTCCGGTAGTCGCTCCAGTTGATATCGCCCGCGCATTGCAGCAACGCCGCTCCGCCGCACCCCGCCCGCTGCGCCACCTCGACGAGGCGTTTGGAATTCGAGCTGTTGGGGGCGCCAACGACAATGAGCCGGTCGCAGCGCTGCGCGATGCTCTTGACCGCAACCTGCCGGTTGGTCGTGGCGTAGCAGATGTCTTCCTTGTGTGGACCGACCATCTTCGGGAACCGCGAGCGCAAGATTTCGACAATCTCCCGGGTATCATCGATGGAGAGCGTGGTTTGGGTCGTATAGGCGAGTTTGCCGGGGTCTTTTGGCTGATACGCGCGGGCCTGCACCGCGGTTTCCACCAGCTTGACCGTGTCAGGCGGCAATTGCCCCATGGTGCCGATCACTTCGGGGTGGCCCGCATGGCCGATCAGTATGATCTCCAGGCCCCGGGCGTAATGGCGTTCGGCTTCCATATGAACTTTCGACACCAGCGGGCAGGTCGCATCGAGAAAGAACATTTTGCGCTGTGTCGCGGCCTGGGGCACGGATTTGGGTACGCCATGAGCGGAAAAAACAACCGGGGCGTCTGTATCCGGAATTTCGTCTAATTCTTCAACGAATATGGCCCCCTTGGCACGCAGCGAGTCAACGACATGGCGATTATGTACGATTTCATGCCGCACATAGACCGGCGCGCCGTATTTTACGAGCGCGAGTTCGACGATTTGCACTGCGCGGTCGACCCCGGCGCAAAAACCGCGCGGGGCGGCGAGCAGAATGGTCAGGGGCGGACGTAAATGCGCGCCTGTTCCGCAAGCGTCTGGATTTGTGTATTCTTGGTCGTTCATGCGGCCGCCAGTGGTGAAATATAAAGGTTTTCCAAGCCTTTGCCGATGTAGGCCTTGCCAGATGAGTTCAGGGTTATTATCACAGGCTGGCACAGTGCGAGAGCTTGGTACCTCACGAGCATATACATGCTCGCGGGCGAGGCCTGTCAAGAGAGTGGACGGGGAGCGTGTTGAAAGTCTGTAATCCAGTAGTGGCCCGGTGCGTCAAGAATTCGGCAGCGTTGGTGGTGATTGCCGTGGTTCTGTCGGCTTGCGGCGTCTCGCAGATCACGTCTCCGTTCCGGTCCAAGGACAAGGCGCGGGGCCTGGATGTTCCCGTGAGCGAGGCCAGCCTGCTGGAAGCCGCGCGCACCGACACCTCCGGCCAGGTCAGCATCGAAACCGCGATGACGGGTTGTCCGCAGTTCAAGATCTGGCCGCGCGACCGCTTGCTGACGGTTTATGATATCGGCCGTGAGGGTGATGGTCTGGCGATCCAGTATCGCGGTGAAATCACCAAGACGGCGCGCGAGTGCCGGATCCAGCCCAATCAGGTGACTGTCAAATACGGCTTTGCCGGACGCGTGCTGCTGGGTCCGCGCGGTCGTCCGGGGCAAGTGCAGATGCCACTCAAGATCCACATCACCGACCGCACCAGAAATATCGTTTCAAGCCAGAATGTGTCCATCGCCGTGACCATTCCCTCCGGCAATCCGGTTGGATATTTCTCCGCCGTGCGCGAGGTTTCCTTCAACCTGCCCGCCGGCGTGCCTCCGGGAGACTACAAACTGTTCATCGCATTTGACCGGAGCGCGCCCGGCGCCGGCTAGAGACTGTCGCCAGGCGCATAGCCGTTTGACGAGTTGACACCCCCCGAAGACCACCTATCATGACGCGTGTTGCCGATGGGCAGCATATATAGATCCATATGACCCCAGCGGGAGAGACCGGTTTTTGGCCGGCGCCGAAGGAGCAACAGCCTCGGAAACTCTCAGGCAAAAGGACCGCAAGGGGGATGGCTCTCTGGAAAGTAGCGCAGGCCCGTTTGGCGGGTGCTCACCGAAGGGGATAGGCACGCGAGCCACGGCGGCTCGCTGGTGAAATCTCTCAGGTACCGTGACAGAGGAGGCGCTTCTCGAGCCATCGCTCGGGCGGTGGCGCTACTGTTGTAACCTGAGGGACGTCAGCCATGATCCAAGAGGCGGATGGCAAGCAGACACTGAAACGCACACCCTTGCACGCGCTCCATAGCGAGCTTGGCGGCAAGATGGTGCCATTTGCGGGCTTTGAAATGCCCGTCCAGTACCCGCTCGGTGTATTGAAGGAACATCTGCATACGCGGGCAAAAGCCGGACTGTTCGATGTCTCCCACATGGGGCAGGCGTTTCTGACCGGGCCCGGCCATGAAACGGTGGCCGCCGCGCTGGAGACACTCGTACCCGGCGAAATCGCAAAGCTTGGCCCTGGCCGCCTGCGCTACACCATGCTGCTGAACGAAGACGGCGGCATTCTTGACGATCTGATGGTGACGCGCTCGCTCTCTCCGGGCGATGACGGGCGGCTCATGCTGGTGGTCAATGCCGCCTGCAAGACGGCGGACTATGCGCATATGCGGGCGAAGCTTCCGGACAATGTGAAACTGGAACCGGTGGAGGATCGCGCCCTTCTGGCGATACAGGGTCCCGCGGCGGCGGCGGTTATGGAACGGTGGTGCCCGAAAGCCTCCGAGCTGGCCTTTATGACCGCGAGCAGCGCTGAATTCGATGGGATCGGCTGCCATATCAGCCGGTGCGGATATACCGGCGAGGATGGCTTTGAGATTTCCGTTGCCGCCGGCGAGGCCGATCAGGTCGCGCGAACCCTTCTGTCACATGACGATGTCGAGGCAATCGGTCTTGGCGCGCGCGATTCGCTGCGTCTTGAAGCGGGCCTGTGCCTGTACGGCCATGACATCGATGAAACCACCTCTCCGGTGGAAGCCGACCTCGTCTGGTCCATAAGCAAACGCCGCCGCGTGGAGGGGGGGTTTCCCGGAGCGGAGCGCATTCAGCGCGAGCTGCGCGATGGCCCGAGCCGGTTGCGTGTCGGCATCCAGCCCGAGGGGAAGGCGCCCGCGCGTGAAGGAGTTGAAATTGCGGACGCGAATGGAACGCCGATAGGCGCGATCACAAGCGGTGGCTTTGGGCCCAGCGCGGGTGGGCCCGTGGCCATGGGCTATGTGCAAAGCGCGCATGCCGCGCCGGGAACCGGCGTCGCTCTGATCGTGCGCGGCAGCGCCCGTCCGGCGCGTGTCGCCGAAATGCCATTCGTACCGCACCGTTATTTCCGCAAAAAAGCAGTTTGAGGGGAGAGAATAATGACCGAGATGAAATACACCGAGGACCATGAATATCTGCGCGTTGATGGAGACGTCGCAACGATCGGCATTAGCAATCATGCGCAGGAGCAGCTTGGAGACGTTGTGTTCGTGGAATTGCCGGAAGTGGGCAAGGTCTGCGCCAAGGGAGAGGAGGCGGCGGTCGTTGAATCGGTGAAGGCCGCGGCGGAGGTGAATGCGCCGGTCTCCGGGGAAGTGGTTGAAACCAATGGCGAGCTGGAAAGCAACCCGGGTCTTGTGAATGAAGATCCCGAGGGCGGCGCCTGGTTCATCAAGCTCAAACTCTCCGACAAAAGCGAACTTGACGGGATGATGGACGCGGACGCCTACGGGAAGTTCGTGGCGGAGCAGGGCTAATGCGTTACCTGCCACTCACCGACGCCGACCGGCAGTCCATGCTTGCCGCTATCGGTGTGCAGAACATCGGTGATTTGTTTGCCGATATTCCCGAAGAGGTTCGCCTCAAAGATCTGGTCGAGCTGCCGCGCCGGGCGGGGGAAATGGATGTCGAGCGCCAGCTGGGGGCAATGGCGGCGCGGAATACGCCGGCTTCGTCGGCGCCGTTTTTCGTTGGTTGCGGCGCGTATAAGCACCATGTTCCGGCGAGTGTCGACCATCTTATTCAGCGCTCCGAATTTCTGACCTCCTATACGCCCTATCAGCCGGAAATCTCGCAAGGCACGCTTCAGTATCTTTTCGAGTTCCAGACACAGGTGGCGCTGCTGACCGGCATGGAAGTGGCCAACGCGTCAATGTATGACGGCTCGACCGCCTGCGGAGAAGCGGTGCTCATGGCCCACCGCCTGACGCGCCGCTCCAAGGCCGTACTCTCGGGCGGGCTGCACCCGCAATACCGCAACGTTGTGGAGATGCTGTCGGATTTAACCGAGTTTCCACTCAATGCGCTTGCCGCCGATCCTGCCGGGAGTGAGGACCTCATTGCGGCGATCGACGACGAAACGGCTTGCGTCGTCGTTCAGTCGCCCGATGTGTTCGGCCGGGTGCGCGATCTGAGCGCGATTGCCGCCGCGGCGCATGAAAAGGGCGCGCTCCTGATCGCGGTGGTGACGGAGGTTATTTCACTGGGCGCGCTCAAGCCGCCTGGAGAAATGGGCGCGGATATCGTGGTTGCCGAAGGGCAGTCGATCGGGGTTGGCCTCAACTTTGGCGGCCCCCATGTCGGCCTGCTGGCCACGCAGCAAAAACACATCCGCCAGCTGCCCGGGAGAATCTGCGGGGAAACCGTCGACGCAAATGGCAAACGCGGCTTTGTGCTGACGCTGTCAACGCGCGAACAGCATATTCGCCGCGAAAAGGCGACCAGCAATATTTGTACGAATTCGGGACTTTGCGCGCTGGCCTTCTCGATTCATCTCTCGCTTTTGGGTGAGACGGGACTGATGCGGCTTGCCCGGATCAACCATGCGAATGCGGTCGCCCTGGCGGACGCCCTGTCGGGCATCGCGGGCGTGGAACTGCTCACCCCGGAATTCTTCAACGAGTTCACGATACGGGTTCCAGGACAGGGCATCGAAACGATAGAAGCGCTGGCGCGCAAGGGTGTGCTGGGAGGTGTGCCGGCGGCGCGGCTGGCGCCGGATCAGACTGGGCTCGATGACCTCATTATTGTCGCCGCGACGGAAGTCAATTCGTCCGCGGACCGCGATGCCTATGTGAAAGCCTTGCAGGAGGTGCTGTCATGAGTATGAACCGGGGCGGTCGCCCCACATCCGCGCAGGGTGGCTGTTCGTCCGACAGCCCCACCTTCACCGGAAACAGAGCATTGGTGATTGAAGAACCGCTGCTGTTCGAGGTGGGCGATGTGTCGAAGACGGGCGTCGATCTCGATGAACCTGAGGTTCATGAGAAGCGTCTTGGCGCTCTGGAGCGTTCGGGCATTGGACTCCCCGGCCTCACGGAACCGGAAGTAATGCGCCATTATGTGCGCCTCAGCCAGAAGAACTTCGCCATCGATTCCGGGATCTACCCCCTGGGTTCCTGCACCATGAAGCACAACCCCCGGCTCAACGAGAAGATGGCCCGGCTTCCAGGTTTCGCGGACGTTCACCCCCTGCAACCGCAGAGCAGCGTCCAGGGCGCGCTGGAACTCATTGACACCCTTGCGGCCTGGCTGCTTGAGCTGACCGGCATGGCGGGTGTGGCCATGTCGCCGAAGGCGGGCGCCCATGGCGAATTCTGCGGCATGGCCGCCATCAAGTTCGCGCAGCGCGCCAAGGGAGATGCACGATCGATCGTGCTGGTGCCGGAATCCGCGCATGGCACGAATCCGGCGACCGCGGCGCTGCTCGGCTACAAGGTGAGGGACGTGCCGGCGCGCGAAGACGGGACCGTGAGTCCCGATGCGGTGAAAGAGGCGCTCGGTCCCGACGTGGCCGCCATCATGCTGACCAACCCCAACACCTGCGGGTTGTTTGAACGCGATATTGTCGCCATTGCCGATGCGGTTCATGAGGCGGGGGCCTATTTCTACTGCGACGGGGCGAACTTCAACGCCATTGTGGGCAAGGCCCGGCCCGGCGATCTGGGTATCGACTGTATGCATATCAATCTCCACAAGACCTTTTCGACGCCCCATGGCGGCGGCGGGCCGGGTTCCGGTCCGGTGGTCTTTTCACAAGCGCTCGCGCCCTATGCGCCGGTGCCCTATGTGGTGCGCAACGGCGAGGAGTTTGCCCTGGTGGAAACTTCCGGGGCGGCGGAGGGAGCTGAACCGTTTGGCCGGCAGACGGCCTTTCATGGCCAGATGGGCATGTTTGTGCGGGCGCTGGCCTATATGATGAGCCATGGCTCGGACGGCCTGCGGCAGGCATCGGAAGACGCGGTGCTGAACGCCAACTATGTGCGCGCGGGATTGCGCGACGTCATGACCCAGCCCTTCGGAGATCAGGTGTGCATGCATGAAGTGCTGTTCGATGACTCATTCCTGAAGGATACGGGCGTCACCACCCTTGATTTCGCAAAGGCCATGATCGATGAGGGTTTTCACCCCATGACCATGTATTTCCCGCTGGTCGTGCATGGCGCCCTGTTGATCGAGCCGACGGAATCTGAGTCAAAAGCAAGCCTGGATCAATTCATCGCGGCATTGAGGGATCTGGTGCGCGCGGCAAAGGGCAACGACAAGGAGCGTTTGACGGGCGCGCCTCATCACGCACCCTGGGCCCGGCTTGATGAAACCCGCGCCGCGCGTCAGCCGGTCCTGCGCTGGACGGGAGATGCGCCCGCCGAGGCGGCGGAGTAGAGGGCCATTGCTTCTAATTCAGTTTGGTCTTGAGGTCTTTGATGGACTGATCGACCAGCTTCTTGGAGGCAGCCGGTGACATCTTTTTGGCGATGATCCGTTCGGCGGCGGAAATGGCGAGTGTTACGGCCGCGGCGCGGACCTCGCCAATCGCCTGTTTCTCGGCGTGGGAGATCTTGTCTTCCGCCAGCCTGGTGCGCCGCTCAAGCTGGTCCTTGATTTTCTGACGGGTCTCGACCGCCAGGGCTTTGGCCTCCTGATTGGCGAGCAGAATGATCGATTCCACTTCCTTTTCCGCATCGCGATGCTTGCGCTCGTAATCCGCCAGCATCGTCTGCGCTTCTTCGCGCAGACGGCGGGCTTCATCCAACTCCTTGCGGATGGTGTCGGCGCGGTCATCGAGGGCCTTGGTCACCATGCCGGGGACTTTGTAATAGACAATCAGCAGAATGAATCCGAAGAAGCTGGCGGCGATCCAGAATTCCGGTGTGGAGAGTGCTCCCATTACGCAAACTCCTAATTTACCAGGGCCTTGGAAACAGCCTGATTGACTTCAGATTTGCTTGCCTTGGCGTCAATCAATTCCTTGATGATCGCGCCGGCAACTTCGCCCGCGACCTCATTGATATGGGTCAGGGCGTCGGACTTGGACTCGGCGATGCGTTTTTCCGCCTCAGCTGTCTTCTCGGCAATCTGCTTTTCGGCCCGGGCTTTTTCCGCGTCCACCTCAGCAGCGAGCGCTTCTCGTGTCTCCTGGGCGATGCCCAGGGCCTTTGCCCGCGCCGTGGCTAGCGCCTCTTCATAGGCGGCGATGGCGGCATCGGTTTTCTGCTTCAGCTGCTCCGCCTGATCGAGATCGGAAGCAATCCGGTCGCGCCGTTCCTCGATGACCGTGGCGATGCGCGGCAGGGCCACGCGCGCCATGATGAAATAGAGCGCGACGAAACTGATCGTCAGCCAGATGAGCTGCGGTGCAAAATCCTGCAGTTCGAATTGGGGCATCGTCGTGCTCCGGCAATGACAGACTGCCGGCGGCGCGCGAAAAGGCAACAGGCGCGCGTTCGGAGCTGTCAGGCTGGCAGTCTAAAATACGAACAGAATGATCAGCGCAATCACCAGGCCGAACAGGCCCGTTGCTTCAGCGAGCGCAAAGCCCAGAAGCAGGTTGGCGAACTGACCCGGCGCCGCCGACGGATTGCGAAGCGCGCCCGTGAGGTAGGCGCTAAATATCATGCCGATGCCGATGCCCGCGCCGACAAGAGCGATCGAGGCGATGCCGGCGCCAATGAACTTTGCTGCTTCTGGTTCCATGACTGTTTCTCCTTAAAGGGACCGTATGCTTGTTTGTAATGGTTGAGACATCAATGATGCATGTGCAACGCATCGTTCAGATAAATACAGCTCAGGATGGCAAACACATAAGCTTGCAGGAACGCCACCAGAATTTCCAGCCCCGTAAACGCCACCATGAAGGCGAGGGGCGCCCAGCCGCCAATAAGGCCAAGCCCGACGACGAATGCGCCGAACACCTTCAGCATGGCGTGGCCCGCCATCATATTGGCGAACAGGCGCACCGACAGGCTGAGGGGGCGTGTGAAATAGGAAATCAGCTCGATTACCACAAGCATGGGCAGCAGCATCGCCGGGACCCCCGAAGGAACGAGGATTTTCAGGAAGCCCAGACCGTGCTTGGCGAAGCCGATTATGGTCACGCCGATAAAGACAATGGCGGCTAGGGCAAAGGTCACGATGATGTGGCTGGTAACCGTAAAGGAGTAGGGCATCATGCCCAGCATGTTTGTGAACAGGACGAACATGAAGAGCGAAAACACGAAGGGAAAATATTTCTGCCCCGCCGAACCCACATTGTCGCGCACCATATTGGCGACGAACTCGTAGGAAATTTCGGCAACGGACTGCATGCGTGTTGGCACCAGCGCCCGCCCGCGCATTCCCCAGATGGTCAAAAGACTGATGAGGAAAACGGCAATCACCATGAACAGCGAGGAATTGGTAAAAGAAGCATCAAGCCCGAAAAGATCGAGTTTGACAAAGCGCTTGATCTCGAACTGAAGCATCGGGTTCGGCATGCCGCCGCCGTCCGCGCCCTGTCCGGCTGCATGTTCAGCCACTGATCGCCCCGATCATTTCCCGTCCGGTCCCCGTTCCGGTTTTTTCGTCACATCCTGCATGTCAGGCGTATCTGACTGCATCATAAGCGCGGTGCGGATCACATTCCAGATTCCGGCAGCCGCACCCAGTACAAAAAATAACAACAGAAAAACAGGCGACGTATCCAGCCACGCGTCCAACTGCCAACCGATGAAACCGCCGACGAAGAGTCCGACAACGAGTTCGCTCGATATTCGGAATGCCGCCCCCATTGCGCTGCCGCGCGCCTGCGCCTCCGGCGCATCGCCCGGGCGGCCCCTTGCGCGCTCAAGGCGCTCGTCAAAATCCGCAAGCCTGTCGTCTTGCTCCCCGGTTCCGGTTCCCCGGTTGGGGGCGCGGTTTCCACCGCGGCCTTGGGCGGATTTTGCCATGGGTCCAACAACCCCAATCAGGCGGCATCCCCGACCCTTGCGAAAAGGGCCATGCCGCGCGAACCATAGTGTGGCCTTCTGAGCGTGTCAAGAACTCGTGATTATGGGCCAAGTACATGATTTCATTGAAAAAAAACAGCTCCCACAATCAGCCGTGAGGCTGATTTATTCCAGCCGGGAAAACCGGGCTTATTTGCTCCCCTGCCGCTTCGCCACCCGAGGGGCTAACCGATCAGCCAGTGTCCCGGAATTGCTCCGCAGTTTCAAGATCAACCGAAACAAGCTGGCTGACGCCGCGTTCGGCCATGGTTACGCCGAACAGGCGGTCCATTCGGCTCATGGTCACCGGGTGGTGAGTGATGATGAGGAAGCGGGTGTCGGTCGCCTTGCGCATCTCTTCCATCAGTTTGCAGAAGCGTTCCACATTCGTGTCGTCGAGCGGCGCATCGACCTCGTCGAGTACGCAGATGGGAGAGGGGTTGGTGAGGAACACCGCGAAGATCAGCGCCAGGGCCGTCAGTGCTTTTTCGCCCCCCGACAGCAGGGTCAGCACCTGCGGCTTCTTGCCGGGTGGGCGGGCAAGGATTTCGAGACCGGATTCCAATGGATCGTCGCTCTCGATCAATTGCAGTTCCGCCTCGCCGCCACCAAACAACGTCTTGAATAAATTCTGGAAATGCCCGTTTACCTCATCAAACGCATCGAGCAGCCGCTTGCGTCCCTCGCGATTGAGTTTGGAAATGCCCTGGCGCAACTGGGCTATGGCTTCCTCAAGGTCTTCCTGCTCGGCACTCATGGTCTCGAGCTCGCCGGCGACCTCCTCCAGCGTTTCTTCCGCGCCCAGATTGACGCCGCCGAGGCGTTCGCGGTCGGCCTTGAGTTTGGCGATTCGCGTGTCGATTTCCTCAAGCTCGGGGATCTTCGCATCCGGCTCAAGCCGGGCGACGGACAAACAGTCTTCAGGTGCGCATTCCAGTTGTTCGGAGATCATGCGGGCCTGCTCCGCCCGGCGTTCGCGCGCCGCTTCAAGTCTCGCCTCGATGCGGGCGCGGTCTTCGCGCGTTTCGGCAAGGTCCGATTGCGCCTGGCGCATGGCCTTTTCGCGCTCGCGCAATGCGGTGCCGGCCAGGGCGAGCGCGTCGGCGGCCTCGCGGCGTGACTTTTCCGCCTCGCCGATCTCATCCAGCAGGCGCGAGCGCCGCTTTTCGATCTGGCCCGGCAAATCGGTAAAGGCGTCAACCTCCTCGCGCGTCTCCTCAAACCGCTCCTTGAGCGTTTCGATCTGGCGCGCGGCGCTTTCGCGGCGCCCGTCCCACTGTTCGAGCTCGCGCGACACGGCGGCAATCCGGTCCTGCCGGATTTGCTGTTCGCGTTCGATACCGTCATGTTTCAAACGGGCGTCGGCGTAGGCCGAGCGCTTGGCCGCAATGTCTTCCCGCAGGTTTTCCAGCTCGCCATCCAGCGCGGTTTCAGGTTCCAGTTTATCGAGCGCGGCTTGTGCGGTCTTCAGCGCCTCGCGCGCTTCTTCAAGCGATTCGCGCGTGCGAATGCTCGATTCCGACAGTGCGCCCAGTTCCTTGCTTGAGGCCTGGGCCGCGCGTTCCGCCGTCGCCAGTTCATCGCGCGCGGCTCCGAGCTCGCCTTGCGCGCCGCGCCAGACGAGGCCTGCATCGGTGTTCTCGGCTTCGGCGTCAGACACTTCTTCGTGAATTGCTGCGAGCAACTCCTCAGCCTTTTTCGCCTCCCCGCGCGCCGCTTCGGCCTCTGCGGTCAGGGCGTCGAGCCGGTTGCGTTCCGCCAGCCGCATGGCCGAGGCCGTGGGGGCGTCGGCTGCCGCTGAATAACCGTCCCAGCGCCAAAGGTCGCCGGATTTCGAGACCAGCCGTTGCCCGGGTTTCAAATCTCTCTGCAAGGCGTTGCCATGCTCCGCCGCGACAATGCCGATTTGCGCCAGCCGCCGGGCCAGTGCCTTGGGCGCCTTGACGAATTTGCCGAGAGGTTCCGCGCCCTCGGGCAAATCGGGGTCGGAAAATTTCCCTGTAATCGCCTCCCAGCGGGCCGGGGCCCGGGCATCGTCCGATGCATCGAGGTCATCGCCGAGCGCCGCGCCCAGCGCCAGTTCGTAACCGGATTCAACGCGCAGCTTGCCGACAATGGGGATCCATTTCGCGTCCTCCGCCGGTTTCAGCAATTTCATCAAGGTTTGCGCTTCGGTCTCCAGTTCCTGCGCGCGCAGTTTTGCTTCGGTGGCGGTCTCTCTGGCCGCATTCTCCTTGGCGCGCACGGCTGCAAGCGCCTTTTCGGCCGCTACGACGCGCTCCTCCAGCTTGCTCACCCGGCCCGAGAATTCGCTTACCTTCGCGCGCAGACCGGAAATGCCCGGCCCGCCGTCCGGCGAGGCTTCCAGCTCGCCAAGCCGCGCAGCGACCTCGCTGTCGCGCGCCTCCAGCCTGACAATCCGCTCCTGTTCGCTGGAGATGGCTGAGTTGAGTTGCTGGCGCTCGGCGCGCAGAGCCGCGAGCCGCCCGGTGAGCAGGGACAGAGCGCTTTCCGATTCCTCGCGTTCGCCCGCCCGCGCCTCCATCTCCTCGCGCGCCGCCGCGGCGGCGTTTGAAGCGTCGGGGGCGGCGGCAAGGCGTTCCTCTTCTTCCTTCAGCCGCGCCAGGGCTTGCGTGGCCTCGCGCTCGCGCTCGCGTTCACGCTCCAGGTCGCTTTCGAGTTGCGCGAGCCGGTCCTCCAGCTCCTGCTTGCGCGCCTGCGCGCGCTCCTCTTCCCTCTCCAGCGTCTCCTGCTCAACGTTAAGCCGGTGCAGCACGGCGCCGCGCGCCGCTTCGTCCTCGCGAAGGGGCTGCATTTCATCGGCTGCCTGTGAATGGGCGCGGATGACCTGCGCCTCGTTCTGGGTCAGCTGCGCGACGCCGCGAACCGCCTGCTCCAGTGCGGCCTCTTCGGCCTCCACGTTTTCACAGGCCGCATTCCAGCGTAAATGATACTGAAGGGCTTCGCCCTGGCGTATTTCTCCGGACATCTCCTTGTAGCGCCGCGCCTGGCGCGCCTGGCGTTTGAGGGAGTTGACCTGGGTCTTGAGCTGACCCATCAGGTCTTGCAGGCGCTCCAGATTGTTTTCCGCGCCTTTCAGTCTCAATTCCGCCTCGTGACGGCGCGAGTGCAGACCCGCTATTCCCGCCGCATCTTCCAGAACGCGCCGGCGCTGCTGCGGATTGGCGTTGACAATTTCACCGATGCGGCCCTGGCGCACGAGGGCGGGAGAGCGCGCGCCGGTGGCCGCGTCCTCGAACAGCAGCCGCACATCGCGGGCGCGCACATCCTTGCCATTGATCCGGAAAACGGAGCCGGCTTCGCATTCGATACGCCGCGAGATCTCCAATTGATCGGAATCATTGAATTGCGCCGGAGCCTTGCGCTCGGAATTGTCGAGAAAAATGGTTACCTCGGCCATGTTCCGCGCCGGGCGGCTTTGGGTTCCGGCAAAGACGACGTCGTCCATGGCCGCGGCGCGCATGCTCTTGTGCGAGGTCTCGCCCATCACCCAGCGCAGGGCTTCAAGCAGGTTGGATTTGCCGCAGCCATTCGGGCCGACAACACCGGTGAGCCCCGGCTCGATCAGCAGTTCGGCAGGCTCGACAAAGGACTTGAATCCCAAGAGCCTCAGGCGTGCAATCTTCAACTGGCGTTCCCCGTTTTGGTCCGCCTGAATCCCCATTCTCGGCGAATCAGTTCATGATTATGGGATAAACTACGCCAATCGCACAGAAATTCGACACTTAAGTAGGCTGCTAAGCCGTTTGCTGCACAAGCATGGATTTAATCTGGTCGAGGGTCAGCACGCCACGGAATTTTTTTCCGTTGATGAAGAATGTCGGCGTGCCGGAGACGCCGAACTCGCGGCCCCGCTGCTTGATCGCTTTCAGGCCTTCTTCAACCTCCTTGTTGGCCAGGCAGGCGTCGAAGGCCTGGCGGGTCATGCCCGTCTGGGCGGCAATCTTGTAGATGGCGTCAAGGCGGACCTCCTGCGAGACCCATTCGGTCCGCTGAACCAGATACTTGTCAAACAGAACGAAATAATCCTTGTCCGGTGCGCAGCGCGTGATAATCGCGGCGGTGCCGGCCGCGCGCCCAATCGGAAACTCACGGAGGATGAAGCGGACCTTGCCGGTGTCGATGAGTTCTTTCTTGAGGCGCGGATAGGTGTCCAGGTGGAACTTGTAGCTGAAGGGGCAGGTGAGGGAGGCGTATTCGATGATTACGCCGGGCGCGGTGGGACTGCCCAGCGATTTTTCACCCAGCGGACTGGGCTTCATGAGCTCCGCCATTACCGGCGTGCCGTCGGCCATGAGAAGTCCGACCGGAGCGGATTGACGCCCGACGCCGCCTGCGCAGCCCGACAGACCGCCCGCGCCCACGGCCAGTACGCCGCCAATAAATTTGCGCCGATTCAGTGACACCGAAGCATCCCCCCTGGTGATCGCAATGCGCGGGAGCTCCCCCGTGCACTGCACCTCGTCGACGCCCCTCAGCCTTTCAGATAGGGCGCCATCGCTTTTTCAATTTCGGTGAGACTATTGCCAGCCTCAAGCTTTTTCCCGTTCACGAACAGAGTCGGCGTCGAGTTTACACCATAATTGTTGCGTCCGGTAAGTGCCATTTTTTCGATATAGTCGCTCACATCCTTGTTGCGCATGCACGCATTGAAGGTCTCCTGCGTGAAGCCGGCTTGTTTGGCCAACTTGAACAGCCGCGGCGCCGGACTGCCCGGACCTTTCGCCCATGTCTCCTGTTGCTTGTACATCGCCGTGACGAACGGGAAATATTTCTCAGGCCCCGCGCAGCGGGCCAGCGCCGCCGCGGCAAGCGCTATTCTGTCGAGCGGAAATTCGCGAATCACATAGCGCACCTTGCCGGTCTTGATGTATTTTTCAGTCAGAGCGGGCATGGTGTTCATGTGATGGTTCGCACAATGCGGACAGGTCATCGACGAATACTCGACGATCGTCACCGGAGCGTTCGGGTCGCCTATTATATTTTCTGTTTTGGTATTGATCTGCATGGCATTGGCGCCGGGGGACATCGGCGCCGTTTGTGCGATGGACTGTGAACTCAGGCCAAAATAGACGATGCCGCCGCCGGCAGCCGCGAGGGCGCCAAGGCCGAGAGTGATCGCGCGGCGCCGGGACAGGCTGCCGCTACTGGAAGTTTTCGAATCCGCCACGTTTTGCTCCTTGATTTGACTCATATATCCACCAATCTCTCGGTGTAGATTAAATTCAGTATATCTCGCGCAAATATAGCAGGAATATGGAAAATCGCACTCACAAGGACGTGTGCGGGTGCGACAAATTTTCTTGAGCTTCAATCGATATTGGCGGCGAGTTTTGAGAGTGCGGCACGCAGTCCTTCTTCCCCGATTTCCCGGTCAAGCGGGATTTCCTTCCGTGCGCGGGCGGCGGGACGGGTGTTATCTTCCCTTTCACGGTGGACCGGCCCCTGTATGATTCGCAACTGCGAGACCGCGCGGTATCCGAAATAGATGTTGATGCGCTCGAGCAGCTGCGGCGCAATGTGCTGAATCTCCAGAGATCGCGGGCCATCGACACGCAGCACCAGGGTTGCGCCGGCGCGCCGGTGCCGCGTCCGGCCTGCCGGTCCGCCTTCTTCTTCCGGGCAAGGCTCCGCGCCGCGTGGCCAGATGAGCCGCTCCGGGGATGTGATATCCGCAAATTCCGCGCCGATGATATCGGGCCAGTCGGAAAGCACGCTTGCGGAGGGGAAGCCGTGGGCGCCGAAGGCCGCGCGGGTCACGCCGGGCACAAATGCGCCGATGGCGGAGGGCCCGCCGCGTGTCCGGCGTATTTTTTTCCCCGGTGGATTGCTCATTGCCGTTTCAATTTGTCCGTTTTGCCTGCGGCATGTTTTAGCATAACGAACCATGAGGTTGCGAGGCAGACCAAAGATGACGGGTGGGGAAAAGGTGCCGGCAACGCTCGAGCCCTCCTGGGTGGTGGAGGCAGTGCTCGGCTGGTACGACGCCGCCCGGCGCGATTTGCCCTGGCGCGCTCCGCCGGGAGCGCGGGGCGACCCCTACCGGGTGTGGCTCAGCGAAATCATGCTGCAGCAAACCACCGTCAAGGCGGTTTTGCCTTACTATGCGGCGTTTCTGGCGAACTGGCCAAGCGTCGAGGCGCTCGGCGCGGCGGATCTGGAAGATGTGCTCAAGGCATGGGCGGGGCTTGGATATTACGCGCGGGCCCGCAATCTTCATGCCTGCGCCAGGACGGTCGCGGGCAGCTATGGGGCACGTTTTCCGCACAGCGAAAAGGAACTGCTGACGCTTCCCGGCATCGGGCCCTATACGGCCGCCGCCATTGCCGCGATTGCATTCGGCCGGCGCGCGGCTGTCGTCGATGGAAATGTGGAACGGGTTCTGGCCCGCTTTTTCGCTGTCCTGACCCCGCTTCCCGCCGCCAGGAAGGAGCTGCGCGGCTATGCTGAACGCCTTGCGCCCTCACGCAGGCCGGGCGATTTCGCCCAGGCCATGATGGATTTGGGGGCCACCATTTGCACCCCGCGCAGCCCCGCCTGCGGGCGATGCCCCCTGATGGCGCGATGCGCCGGGCTAAAGGCGAACCTTCACAAGGCGCTGCCCGCCAGGGCTCAAAAGAAGGAAAAACCAACCAGGCGCGGCGCGGCCTTTGTCGCCTTGCGCGACGATGGCGCGGTGCTTTTGCGCAAGCGCCCGGCCAAGGGTTTGCTTGGCGGCATGACGGAAGTCCCCGGAACGCCATGGGCGGATGAAACTTCCGACCCGCTTTGCCATGCGCCGGTGGAGGGGGCGTGGACGCCGCTGGCCGGGATCGTGCGCCACACCTTCACCCATTTCCGTCTGGAACTGGCGGTTTACCGGGCGCGTGTCGGCGATGTCGAGCTGCGCGAAGCCGCAGGGCCGGATCAGTGCAGGTGGGCGCCGCGCGGCGAGCTGGACACACAGGCCCTGCCGTCGGTCATGCGAAAAGTGCTCGCCCATGCGCTCCAGGCGGATTGATACCCGATCAGTTCGGGCTCATGCCGAGATGGACACGCGCGCGATCGCGCAGGACATCGATCGGTTTGAGTTCGCCGTCTGTTTCGAAATGCCAGAAGGTCCAGCCATTGCAGGCCTGGGCGCCCTGAACATGGGCGCCGATCTTGTGGATTGAGCCTTGTTCTCCAGCGCAGGCAATCGAGCCGTCGGCGCGAACATGGGCGGCGTGGCGCGCGCGCGGATCATAGAGGGTGGAGCCGGGCTTGATCATGCCAAGCTCGAGAAGCGTCCCGAAGGGGACGCGCGGCGCGCTGCGTTTGCTCGTGGAGACGGCGAGGGTTTGGCGATTAAGAGGCACAATCGCGTCAATGCGTTTTTGCGCCACCCTGGCGTAGGATTTCTCCCGCTCGATGCCAATCCACCGGCGCCCCAGGCGCGCCGCAGCCGCGCCGGTCGTGCCTGTGCCGAAGAAGGGATCGACCACCAGATCGCCCGGGTTTGTCGATGCGAGAAGAATGCGTTGCAACAGGTTTTCGGGCTTTTGCGTGGGGTGAGCTTTCTTGCCGTTCGATTTCTTCAGCCGCTCCGCTCCCGAGCAGATCGGGAACAGCCAGTCCGAGCGCATCTGCAAATCTTCATTGAGCGCCTTCATGGCTTCATAGTTGAAGGTGTAGCGGCTTTTCTCCCCCCGCGCCGCCCAGATCAGCGTTTCATGGGCGTTGGTGAAGCGCTTGCCGCGGAAATTCGGCATGGGATTCGTTTTGCGCCAGATGACGTCATTCAGGATCCAGTAGCCCAGATCCTGAAGCTGCGAGCCGACCCGGAAAATATTGTGATAGCTGCCGATGACCCACAGGGCGCCGTCCGGCTTGAGAACGTCGCGGCAGGCGGCAAGCCAGTCGCGGGTGAACGCGTCATAGGCGGCAAAGCCGGAGAATTTGTCCCAGTCGTCGTCAACCCCGTCCACGCGCGTGTTGTTGGGCCGCATCAGCTCGCCGTCGATCTGGAGATTGTAGGGCGGGTCGGCGAAGACGAGATCGGCGCAGCCCTTCGGCAGGGCGCGAAGCTCCTCGATACACTCGCCGAGAATAATCCGATTCACATCCGGCACGGCGCTTTGCCGTTTACGCTTACTCATTGGCACAACCCCGATACGCGGAACTCAGGCCCTGATATCGGGCCATGAGGGTTCAGGCGCTCAGTGTGCCGCGATCAAGGTAAAGGGGGACTTAATTCGCCGCCGCCTTTTACCGAGAGGATTGCCTGAATGGGCTTGAAGGAGCGGCGATGATGGGGCGTCACGCCAAGCCGGCTCAAGCCCTCCGCATGGTCGCGGGTGCCATAGCCCTTGTTGCGCTCCCAGGCATATCCGGGATGGGTTTGGGCCAGCGCGGCCATCATGCGGTCGCGCGTCACCTTGGCGATGATTGAGGCCGCGGCGATGCTGAGAGACTTGGCGTCTCCTTTCACGAGAGCCTGGGCCGGGCAGGGCAGCGCCGGGCAGCGGTTGCCGTCAATAAGCGCCGCCGCCGGCATGGCGGACAAGGCCTTGCAGGCTTGCCCCATGGCCCAAAGCGTGGCCTGCAGGATGTTGTCGCGGTCGATCCGGGCGACATCCGCAATGCCGACGCCCACTGCCGCCAGCTCATAAATCTCGTCATGGAGCCGGTCCCGGGTGAGGGCCGTGAGTTTTTTGGAATCATTCAGTCCCTCGGGCACTCGGGAAATGTCGAGAATGACGGCGGCCGCAACCACCGGCCCCGCCCAGGGGCCGCGCCCGGCTTCGTCAATGCCGGCGACAGGAGCGCCGTGGCGCGCCATCAACGCCTTTTCGTGGACAAGCGAAGGGACGCCCCGCGAATCGATAATTCTCACCATGCCGCCAGAGTGCCGGGAGGCCCACGCCCGCGCAAATGCTAAAACAACAACATCTGCTGGCCCGGCAGGACCGGGGGTTCGAACAAGTCGGTCCGCAGATGATAGCTCCTGGTGTTCAGCTTGAGCCGCTTGGCGGCGAGCTCGAAACGCCGACCCGTCTGCCAGGCATAGGGGCCCTGGCCGCGCATCCGCCGGCTCCAGTTTGCATCATAGTCCCTGCCGCCGCGCATGGAGCGTATCAGCGACATGACGCGCTTTGCGCGGTCCGGAGCATGCTCGGCGAGCCATTCGCGAAACAGATCGGAAATCTCCAGGGGCAGGCGCAGCATCACATAGCCCGCTTCGCCCACGCCCGCGGCGGCAGCGCGGGTGAGGATCGTCTCGATTTCCGGATCGGTCAGGGCGGGGATAATCGGCGCGACCATCACGGCTGTGGGGATGCCCGCTTCCGATAATTCCTGCAAGGCCGCGAGGCGCTTTTCAGGCGTTGCCGCGCGCGGCTCAAGGCTCCGCGCAAGCTTGCGGTCGAGCGTGGTGACGGAAAGCGCCACCTTCACAAGCCCCCGCTCCGCCATAGCGGACAAAATGTCCTTGTCGCGCAAAATGAGCGCCGACTTGGTGACAATGCCAACCGGATGATTGGCGCGCTCCAGAACCTGCAAGAGCCGCCGCATGATCCGGTACTGCCGCTCGATGGGCTGATAGGGGTCGGTGTTGGTGCCGAGCGCGATGGTGCGGGCTTTGTATTTCGGGTCTGCAAGCTCGCGCTCAAGCAGGGCGGGCGCGTTCACCTTGGCGAACAGCTTGCTTTCAAAATCGAGCCCCGCCGAAAGCCCCAGAAATGCGTGAGTGGGCCGGGCATAGCAATAGATGCAGCCATGCTCGCATCCGCGATAGGGATTGATGGACCGGTCAAAGTTTATATCGGGCGAGGCATTGCGCGAGATGATGCTCCTGGCCCGCTCTTCCTGAACCGAAGTCACGAAAGGCTCAAGGTCTCCAAGGCTCTCCCAGCCATCGTCCGCCTCCTCGCGGGTCGCAGGCTCAAAACGCCCCGATCTGTTCGACAGGGAGCCCCGGCCACGGCGGCGCTGGAGCGGTATTCCACCCGCTTCAGGCGCACATCGTGGCCGGACCAGGGAGGTATGGGAGGCATGCAGGTCCATGACAGGGAGGATATATCGGAAACAAGAACAAAGCAAGAACAATATATACTGCTCTTGAGCACTACTTCTTGCTGCGCTTCACAAAAACGCTATTATCCGCACCCATGATTTCCGTCATCATACCGACGCTGAATGCCGAAGCCGGGCTGACGGCGACGCTGTCCGCGCTTGTCCCGGGGAGCGTTAAGGGGCTTGTGCGCGAGGTCATCATTTCAGATGGAGGGTCGAGCGATGCGACGCCCGACATCGCCGATGCCGCGGGAGCGCAATTTATCCGGGGGCCAAAGGGGCGGGGGCTTCAGCTTGCCGCCGGGGCGGAGCAGGCGCGTTCCGGCTGGCTGCTGTTTCTTCACGGTGACACGGTTCTTCAACCGGGCTGGGAAAGCGAAGTCTCCACCTTTATCGAGCGTGTCGACGGCGGAGCGCGGCCCGCCGGGGCGGCGGCCTTTTCGTTCGCGCTGGATGATTTCGGGGCCCGCCCGCGCATGCTCGAAGCGATGGTCTCGTTACGCTGCGCGCTGCTGCGTTTTCCCTTTGGCGATCAGGGCCTGCTGATTCCCAAAAGGCTCTATGATTCTCTCGGCGGCTACCGGCCATTGCCGCTGATGGAGGATGTGGACCTGGTGCGCCGTCTCGGGCGGAGGCGGCTGGTGATGATGCGCACCAAGGCGGTAACCAGCGCGGTGCGCTACAAACGCGACGGTTATATCGCGCGTATCGCACGCAACGCCGTCTGCCTGTCGCTGTATTATCTGCGTGTTCCCCCCGGAACCATCGTCCGGCTGTATGGTTGAAATGGCCAGGCTCGAGGGCGGCCCCCGGCGCTGGCTCGTGGTGATGGCCAAGGAGCCGCGCTGCGGCGCGGTCAAGACACGCCTCTCGCGCGATATCGGGGCGGTTGCGGCCACTCGGTTTTACCGCAATATATTCGCCAATGTCTGCCGGCGTCTTGTGCCCGATCCGCGCTGGCGCACGATCATCGCGGTATCGCCGGACAGGGCGACTGGTTCAGCCCTCTGGCCTGAAGGGGCGGCCATCATCCCGCAAGGTCCGGGCGATCTGGGCGCGCGGCTCCAGCGGGTGCTGGATTGGCTCGCCCCGGGCCCGGCGATCATCATCGGCACCGACATCCCGGAAATAAACGCGGAGCGCATCGCCGCCGCATTCCGCCTGCTGCGGAGCCATGACGCGGTATTCGGCCCCTGCGATGACGGCGGCTATTGGATGGTTGGTCTCAGGCGGAGCCCGCGCGTGCGCGCGATATTCGCCGATGTGCGCTGGTCGAGCGCCCATACGCTTGCCGATACGCGGGCCAATCTGAAAGGCGCGTGCGTTGCGCTCACGCATCCCCTGGAAGATGTGGATGACGGAGCGAGCTACCGGCGGCTGGGCGCCGCCGGCGCCCGTGTTATTTTGCCTGGTCAGCGGCATCGGGAAGACACCCGACAAGCTCCTGATAACGACCAGCGCGGAGGCATCATCCTTTGAGACGCTCAGCTTCGCCCGCTCTTCAGGAAGAGGAAGGTCGAAGGGTAAGCCTCACCCTGAGGAGATCAAAGCGTGAGCCTTAGAGATGAGGAGATCAAAGCGTTAGCCTCACCCTGAGGAGGGCCGCAAGGCCCGTCTCGAAGGGTTTAATTTCCTTTTTAGCAACCTGCTAAACATCGAACTGATAACTCACCGGAACCCAACGGTAGCCGGACCCTTGTTTCTCGACATAACCGACGGACGGGAAGGGCATGTGATACCCCGCCGACGCGATTCTTTCGGTCGCTATCATGTCGAGGATTTTCTTGCGCGCGACAACGGCGGCCTCCGCGTCCATGTCGAAGGCGCAGTGCCAGTCCGGCTTTGCCAGCGATACCACATAGTGGTTCGTCGTATCGGCGAAGATCAAAAGCCGCTTGCCCGCGCTCTCGATATGGAAGCACATATGCCCCGGCGTGTGCCCGAAAGCCTCAACCGAGGTAATGCCGCTCACCACATCGGCGCCCGGCTTGATGAAGGTGGCCTTTTCCGCCAGTGGCACAAGGTTGTTGTGAACCGCCTGCGCCCGGCGGGCCATATTCTTGTCGCTGCTCTCGAGAAGCTCCTTCCTGGACCAGAAATTATACTCGATGTCACCGGTGACATAGCGCGCATTGGGATACACCGCCTTGCCGTTTTCCATCAGCCCGCTGACATGATCGGGGTGGCAATGGGTGATGACGACGATATCGATCTGATCGGGGGTAAATCCGGCGGCGGCCAGGGCGGCGGCGGCCTTGCCCGCGCCTTTCGCGCGCCGCTCCTCGCCATAGCCGGAATCGAACATCACCACTTGCCTGCCCGTGTTCACGATGACCGGCGTGAAGGAGATGGACATTTTATCGGGTGGCAGATGGTTCTTGGCGAGGAAGGCCTGAACGTCCTCGATCTTCTGGTTCTTGCCGAAGATCGGATAAACCTTCGGGATGGGAATCGCGCCGTCATTGATGGTGGTGATTTCAAAATCGCCGAGCGTGAAGCGATAATGCGTTGGGCGCGAGGGTCCGAGTTGGGGCGCTTTTGCGGAAGCCGGCGTTATCAGGGCGGGGGATAGCGAGGCCATTGCCGCGGCGCCGGCGGCGCCCGCCAGCAGGCCGCGCCGCGTAAAATCGAATGTGTCCTTGGACATGATGTTTCCTCACTCCAGATTATAAGTCGAACTGGTAGCTGGCCGGGACCCAGCGATAGCCTGCCCCCTTCCGCTCTACAAAACCAATCGCCGGGAACGGCATATGATAACCGATGGCGGGCATGCGCTCCGTTGCCGTCATGTCGAGAATCTTCTTGCGTGTCTGCGCGGCGCCATCCTTGTCCATATCCGCGCTCACATGCCACTCGGGCTGTTGCATGGAGACGACGTGATGGATGATCGCATCTCCCCACAGAATGAGCCGCTTGCCTTTGCTCTCGATATGGTAGCCCAGATGTCCCGGCGTATGCCCGAAGGACGGTATGGCGTTAATTCCCGAGACAACTTCGCCTTCGCTTTTGAGAAACGAGATTTTTTCGCACAGCGGCACCAGTTTCTGCCGCACGATCTGCGCCCGTCTCGCGACAGGCGGATCGGCCGCCCTGGCGTCC
>BDTT01000092.1 GCA_002897995.1 bacterium BMS3Bbin10
GTTCGGCAATGAGGGAATTCAGCACCAGCCGCCCTTCGGCCGTCGCCATGAGCCGGCTGCCGTCCACGCGCACCAGCCCGTCCGTCTCGAGCGCCGCGACGTTCATATAGTCGATCTCGCCGCCGAGCGCCGCATAATGCTCAAGGTCCATGCCTTCGGCGAGGCGCATGGCCATGAGCAGATATTCCTGCCTGACATCTCTCGCGGAAAGGCGCGTCCGGCGCGCGATGCCGTCCCCGCGTGTCAGCACCTGTTCGGCCCAGTCCTCGGGATTTGAGAGCGCGGACAGCGCGTGGCGCGCGCCGTCCAGTTCGAGCCGCCCGTGCGCGCCGGGACCGATGCCCGCATATTCGCCGCCGCGCCAATAGACGAAATTATGCCGGCATTCCTCGCCCGGCGCCGCGTGACTGGAAATCTCGTAAGCCGGGAGCCCGGCGCCCTCGCACAGCTCCTGGGTCGCCTCATAGAGGATCCGGCACGCCTCCTCGTCCGGGCAGAGGAGCTTGCCGCGCTCCTGCAGCGCCGCGAAGGGCGTGCCGGGCTCTATGGTCAGCTGATACAGCGAGAGATGCGAGGGCGCCATCTCCAGGGCGCGCGCCAGTTCCTCGCGCCACGCCTCAGGCGTCTGGCCGGGGCGGGCATAGATGAGGTCGAACGAAACGCGCTCGAAATTGTCTTTTGCAATACGAAGCGCGCCGAGCGCCTCATCTGTGTCATGGGTCCGCCCCAGCGCCTTGAGGCTGGCATCGTCAAGCGCCTGGATGCCGAGGGAAACCCGGTTCACGCCGCCCGCCCGGAAGCCCGCGAAGCGGTCCGCCTCGACGCTGGTCGGGTTCGCCTCCAGAGTAATTTCAACGTCCCCGCCAAGGGTCCAGTTGCCGGCGATGCGCTCCAGTATCGCGGAGGCGGTTTCGGGCCGCATGCGCGAGGGCGTGCCGCCGCCGAAGAAGATGCTGAGCACCTCGCGCGGGCCGGTCAGCTCCCGCATATGGTCCAGCTCCGCCAGATAGGCGGTGAGAAACCGGGCCTCGTTGACGCCGCCATGACGGACATGGGAATTGAAATCGCAATAGGGGCATTTGGCCTGGCAGAAGGGCCAATGGACATAAACCGCGAAGCCGGGGCCGGTCTGTGCTTCCCGCTCCGCATCCTGCTCCCTCCCCCCTTGAGGGGGAGGGTTGGGGAGGGGGGTTGGAGAAGAAATATCTTTGGCCATACCCCCCTCCCTAGCCCTCCCCCGCAAGGGGGGAGGGAATTGGTCGTGCTAGCCCTCCCCCGCAAGTGGAGGGAATTGGTCGTGCTAGCCCTCCCCCGCAAGTGGAGGGAATTGGTCGCGCTAGCCCTTCCCCGCAAGGGAAGGAGATAGCTTGCGCCGGCTCTTCCGCGTTAGGGAAGGGAATAGTCCGAACGCCCGCCTCACACCTCAAGACAGGCTTTGACGAACAACTCGAAAGCTCTGGCGCGATGGGACAGGCCATGTTTCTTTTCCGGCTCCATTTCGCCGAAGGTCAGCGCCGCGCCATGGGGCAAAAACATGGAATCATACCCGAACCCCCTGTCTCCGCGCGGCGGCCAGACCAGCGTGCCGAACACCTTACCCTCAAATGTGTCGCAGGCGCTATTCGGAGAGGCCAGCGCCAGCGCGCAGGTAAAATTGGCGCCGCGCGCGTCTTCCTCCGCCGCGCCCTTTTCGGCAAGTTCTTTTTCGACGCGGCTCATGGCGACAAGAAAATCTTTCCCCTCGCCCGCCCAGCGCGCCGAATAAATGCCGGGCGCACCGCCAAGCGCCGCGACCTCCAGCCCCGAATCGTCGGCCAATGCGGGCAGGCCGCTCAGCTCCGCCGCCGCTTTGGCTTTGAGTTTGGCATTGGCGATGAAGGTTTTTCCCGTTTCCTCGGGCTCGGGCAAGTCCAGCTCGGCGGCCGAAACCGCATCGACGCCAAAGGGCGCCAGCAGATCGCGAATTTCGCGCACCTTGCCCGGATTATGGCTGGCGACGACGAGCCGCTCGCCCCTGCGTAGCTTGAGTGCCATTACCCGACCGTGAGCTTTTGCAGCTCCACCAGCTCGCCAATGCCCTTGCGGGCCAGCACCATGAGTTCGTCGAACTGCGCTTGCGAGAAGGGACCGGTTTCCGCGGTGCCCTGCACTTCGCAGATGCCCCCCGTCCCGGTCATGACGAAATTGGCGTCGGCGTCGGCTTCGCTGTCTTCGGCATAATCGAGATCGAGCACCGCCTTGCCGCCATAGAGGCCGCAGGAGACGGCGGCCACCTGATCGCGGATCACGCCCTCGCCGATCATGTCGCGGGCCTTCATCCAGGAGATGCAGTCGTGAAGCGCGACCCAGGCGCCGGTGATGGCGGCGGTGCGCGTGCCCCCGTCGGCCTGGATGACATCGCAATCGACGGTGATCTGCCGCTCGCCAAGCGCTTTCAGATCAACCACCGCGCGCAGGGACCGGGCAATGAGCCGCTGGATTTCCAGCGTGCGACCGCCCTGTTTTCCCGTTGACGCCTCGCGGCGCATGCGCTCGCCGGTCGAGCGCGGCAGCATGCCGTATTCCGCCGTCACCCAGCCCGACCCGCGCCCCTTCATCCAGGGCGGCACGCGTTCTTCCAGGGAGGCGGCGCACAGCACATGGGTATTGCCGCACCTGATCAGGCACGAACCTTCCGCATGCAGCGAAACGCCGCGCTCAAGGGTGATGGGGCGAAGCTCGTCGGGCTGGCGTTTCGAGGGGCGCATATGGGCGTATTCTCCGGGTGCGTTGAATCAGACGCGCACCCTATGGGACGCCGGGATTTGGATCAATAAACTCCGCGCCCGCGTTAACGAACCCATTTGACGCCTTTGTCCCGCGACCCTACATTCCACGCCATGCGACAGAAGGAACTGAACGAAGCTGCCGAACTTGCCAGGCGCGAGGGCGCGTCCGTTCTGAGCGACCTCGACCAGCGCAGCCGCGAGATATTCCGCCAGATCGTGCAGAACTTCCTCGCCACCGGCGATCCGGCGGGCTCGCGCAATATTTCCCGCGCCCTGCCGATGACCCTGTCGCCGGCATCGGTGCGCAATGTCATGTCCGACCTCGAGGCGCTGGGGCTCATCTACGCGCCGCACACCAGCGCCGGGCGTCTGCCGACGCAATCGGGCCTGCGGCTGTTCGTCGACGCCCTGCTGGAGATCGGCGATCTGAGCGCGGCGGAACGCGCGAATATCAAATCGCAACTCACCGGCAAGTCCGATGAACGCGGGCTTGAGGATGTCCTCACCGAGACCGGCGAGGTCCTGGCGGGCCTTGCGGGCTGCGCGGGGGTGGTGCTCACCGACACGCAGATAAAACGGCTCAAGCAGATCGAATTCGTCTCCCTGGAGCCGAGAAAGGCGCTTGCCGTTCTGGTTGCCGAGGACGGCTCGGTTGAAAACCGCATCGTCGATTTGCCCGACGGGCTGCCCGCCTCCGCGCTGCAACAGGCGTCGAATTATCTCAATACGCGGATCGCCGGCATGACGCTGAACGGCGCGCGCCGGGTTATCGAAAGCGAATTGCGGGACCGCAAGGCCGAACTCGACGACCTGACCGCCAAAATGGTGCAGCAGGGTCTGGCCATGTGGTCGGGGCCCGACGCGGGAAAGAAGAACCTGATCGTGCGCGGGCGCTCGCATCTGCTCGACGATCTGACCGCGGTGGAGGATCTGGAGCGGATCCGCAAGCTGTTCGACGACCTGGAGGCCAAACAGGAGCTCATCGACGTGCTGGCCCATGCGGAGCGCGCCGACGGGGTGCGCATTTTCATCGGTTCGGAGAGCCAGTTATTCTCGCTGTCGGGCTCATCCATGGTGGTGGCTCCCTTCCAGGACACCGACCGCAATATTGTCGGCGTCCTGGGCGTTATCGGCCCGACCCGGCTGAATTATGCGCGGATTATTCCGATGGTGGACTATACCGCCAAGCTGATCGGCCACATGCTCCCTTGATTTTTGTTTCCCGGCACCTGATATCGGGGACAAGTCCTATGAGCGAATCACGAGCCAATTCATGAGCGAAGACAAAACCGGCAAGACCTCCCAGGGGGATGCCGCGCGCGACGGCGCGCCGGAACAGGCACCGCCACCCGAAGCCGGGCCGGCAGACACGGGAGCTGGCTCGAGCGAGGGCAGCGGCTGGGCCAGGGGCGAGCTTGAATCCCTGAAAGAAGAAAATGCGGCATTGAAGGACCGGCTGCTGCGGACCGCGGCGGAAATGGAAAATCTGCGCCGCCGCACGGAACGCGACAAGGCGGACACGGCGAAATATGCGATTTCCAACTTCGCCCGCGACATGCTCTCCATCGGCGACAATATCGCCCGCGCCATCGAGCATGTTCCCGAAGAAGCGGCGGAAAAGGACCCTGCCCTCAAGAGCTTCCTCGAAGGCATGCAGGTCACCGAGCGCGAGCTGCTGAATGTGATGGAGCGCCACGGCATCGCCCGGCTCGACCCGAAGGGCGAGCGCTTCGACCCGAACAAGCATCAGGCCATGTTCGAGGTGGAAGACAAGGATGTGCCCGAAGGCACGATCGTGAAGGTCGTGCAGGCCGGCTATGTCATTGCCGATCGCGTGCTGCGGCCCGCGCTCGTCGGCGTCGCCAAGGGCGGCGCGAAGCCGGCAAAGGCGGAAGCCGAACCGCCGCAAGCGGCCAATGACGATACCGCGAAACCCGAACCCGCGCCGCAGGGGGCCGGCGACGGCAAGGCGAAGAAATCCGGCGGCAAGAGCAGGAAGGGCGTCGGCGGCAAGGTCGACAAGAGCGCCTGACATAGCCGGTTGGCGCAACCAGAAAACGGGCCGCGCGTCATGATCGATCATGTCTCCATTGCCGTGGCCGATTTGTCCCGCGCCATACCCTTTTTCGAAACCCTTCTCGCCCCCCTTGGGCACACCAAGCTGCGCGAGGGAGATACGGCCGCCGGCTTCGGCAAGACCTATCCCGAATTCTGGCTCAATCTGCGCGAGAGCGAAACTGCGCCCTCGG
This sequence comes from bacterium BMS3Bbin10, assembly GCA_002897995.1. Classification (GTDB taxonomy): domain Bacteria; phylum Pseudomonadota; class Alphaproteobacteria; order Rhizobiales; family Methyloligellaceae; genus UBA2767. Next base: position 5,018 of record BDTT01000092.1, read on the forward strand.
GCGCCCATGTGGCGCTGCGGGCGGGCGCCATGGCGGCCGTCGATGCGTTTTACGCCGCGGCGCTTGACAATGGCGGGAGTTGCGACGGCCCGCCCGGTTTCCGGGACATCTATGGTCCGCGCTACTACGCCGCCTTCATTCGCGACCCGGACGGCAACCGCATCGAGGCGGTGACCTTCGTGGAGGAGAAGGGCCAAGGCTAGATCGCTTCATGTTTTGATGGAATCAAAACCGCGATCTCGGCTTTGTTTATGCGTATCGTTTTTCCGATAACCGGTTTCCATCCCCGCCTTCGCGGGGACATGCTTATCGGTGATACGCACTAGCGAATGGCGGCCGCGGCGGTGCCGGGCGCTTTTGCTTTCAGCGCGAACCAGGCCACCTCGCCGGGCGCGAACAGGCTGCGCGCGGTGCGCGTGAAAAGCGGCGTGTGGTGATCGCCGACAATCAGGATATCCGTCGGCGGCAGCTCCGGGTCGGTGGCGATGGAGACCGTCTGGGCGACGATGTCGGCCCACATCTGCGACAGATAACACACCGTCTTGTCGCCGAACGGGCCGCCCCCGCGCGCGCAGCCAAAGCGCTGCGTGGCTTCTTCGGGATTGAACGGCATGTGGGTGTTCAGGGTCAGCCAGTAGACGAAACGCGGTTTGTCGCGAGGCCCCGTCAGCAGGCCGCGCACGGTCTCGCCCACATCGCGGTCGCACAGCCCCTTGAAGGTCAGGCCGCAGCGCGCCGAAACGCCTTCAAGCGGACCACGGGTCAACTGCTCGGCGAACAGCGGCCGCCCGAAGCCGATCTTCGGATACCATTTGTCCCGGTCGAAAAATTTCTGCGTGAAGCCATGCACCGCGATGGTCTCGTATCCGGCGCGGGACAGGCGGCGCGGCAGGCAGGGCTTCGCCGGGGCGTCGCGATAGTCGAGATAGTCGGCCCACTCGCCGCACAGCTCGCGCGCGGCGGCGCTGGTGGTCGAGCCGAGATAGGGCGAGGCGCCCGACGAAACGTCGTAGCGGGCGCGGACCTCCCTGGTGTCGATCAGCGACGACAGCAGCTTCGTGTGGTTCGGGGAAGCATATGCTCCCATCCCCTCGACCATGACGATGAGCAGATTGCGGTCCTTGGCGGCGGGATGAACCGCCGCCAGGCCGGATTTGCGAACCGCGGAGTCGAAACCGACCAGCGAACTCACCTGCTGCCCGAACATCTTGCTGACCGAAACATTCACCGAGGCCTCCACGCCGAGCCAGGCGAACATGCATGCCAGCGCCAGCATGGGCGAGGCGGCGGCGAGGCGGGCGCGGTATCTGCGCGTGAGCCAAACGAGTGTCCCCACGCTCAGTGCGATCACCGCGCCGAGGCCCGCATAAAGCCCCGAACCCCCCAGATCGAGCATCGGCGCGAACTGAATGGCGTCCAGCACCAGCAGGGGGCTCAGATCGAAGATACCCGAAATCACCAGCAGCACGTCGAAGGCGGCGACACCCGCGAACAGCAGCGCCCCCGCCCAAAGCGGCAGGCGCACCGCGATCAGCCCGGCGATGAGATAGAACGGCACGGCAAACAGCCGCCGCGGCGCAATGAAGAACCACATGGCCACGAAAGGCGCATTGGGCACCAGCACATACACCAGCGCGAACAGCGCCGCGTCGGCGCTCAGCAGCCGCGCCAGAGGGCGGGCTGAATAGGCAACAGCCATACTTGAAGCCGGCATGGGCGCTGATCCCCTGAAATTGACGGATCAGCTATAGCGAAGGGAAGATAAATTACCGTAAAGCCAAAGGGGAAACCTGATTAACGGAGGCCTAACGGCAACATGCTTCGAGACGCGCCCAAGCGGGCGCTCCTCAGCATGAGGTGAATTTCGAAGCGCATGGTCCAAACCTCATCCTGAGGAGGCGCGTCGGCGCCGTCTCGAAGCCTCATCCTGAGGAGCGGCGAAGCCGCGTCTCGAAGGATGTGCGGATCGGCAAGACCCAACTGCCCTTGGTTTAACGAACGCGCGTCACCCGCCGCAGCGTCAAATTGATGCGCCCGCCGCCCGGAAACGCGCCGGCCAGCAAACCGGAGCTGCCGGGCTTGATGCGGTCGACGCCGTGATAGGCCAGGCGCGCATCGCCCCCGAGCACCAGCACATCGCCGGATTTGAGTTCGAAGGAGCGGGTCGGGTCCTTGCGTTTCAACCCGCCAATGCGGAACAGCGCGGTGTCGCCCAGGGAAACGGAGACCAGGGGCACTGAAAAATCCTCTTCATCCCGGTCCCGGTGCAGGCCCATGCGCGCTCCCGCGCCGTAATAGTTGACGAGACACGCCTCGGGCGGGGCGGAGGCGCCCGCCACCTCGTCCCACAGCTCGCGCAGCATTTCCGGCATGGCGGGCCAGGGAGCGCC
>BDTT01000093.1 GCA_002897995.1 bacterium BMS3Bbin10
TCACGGATATGACCGTGGCCTACAAATTCTTCCGCGAGACCTTTACCAGCCGCGTAATCCTTGACCGGGAGGCGCACCAAATCCTGGTCGAATATATCGACGGCCCGTTTAAGCATCTGGAAAACAAGTGGCAATTCCGCCCCGCGGGGGAGGGCGCCTGCGACGTCGAATTCCATATCGCTTATGAATTCGGCTCCCGGCCGATGCAGCTGATGATGGGCGCCATGTTCGATTCCGCTTTCGGCAAATTCGCTCAAGCCTTCGAGGAGCGTGCGGACACGGTCTATGGTAAAGCGGAGAGGTTTTCCCCCCCTGCGGAGACGCCCTGATTGGCAGGTTCAAATTACCATGCGAACCAGGCGAAAGGCTTCGGCAACCGTGAGCTCACGCACTTCGCTCCGGCCAATATCCCCAAACGTGCAGCGTTCATGAACAACGCGCCCGCCGCGACGCGTGGCGGCGATGATAACCAGCCCCACCGGCTTTTCAGCGCTGCCGCCGCCCGGGCCCGCGACCCCCGTCACCGCTACGGAGACATCTGCATGTGAATTGGCAAGGGCGCCTTGCGCCATAGCGTCCGCGACCTCTTCGCAGACCGCGCCATGGGCCTCGATCATTTGTGAGGGCACACCCAGCATTTCTGACTTCGCGGCGTTGGAATAGGTCACGAAGCCGCGCTCCACCACGTCCGACGCGCCGGGAATTTCCGTCAGATAGGCGCAGACAAGCCCGCCGGTACAGGATTCCGCGCATGTCAGGGTCAGGCCCTTTCCGCGCAGGGTTTCGAGGAGCTGTCTGGCACTTTCGTTGAGATCAGCGCGCATGGGTTTATTGCCTTCAGCCTAGCTGAACCATCGCCGTTGCCTGGGCGGCAATTCCTTCGCCGCGTCCGGTGAAGCCGAGCTTTTCCGTGGTGGTCGCCTTTACGCTGACACGTTCCACGCCGATCTGCAAAATCTGGGCGATACGCGTCCGCATCGCCTCCCTGTGCGGGCCGATCTTCGGCGTCTCGCAGATGAGCGTCACATCGACATTGACGATGCGCCCGTTCAGGGCGGCGACCCGCCGCGCCGCATCCCTCAGGAACAAATCCGATGCGGCGCCCTTCCATTCCGGATTGCCGGGCGGAAAATGGGCGCCGATATCGCCCTCGCCGATGGCGCCCAGAATGGCATCGGTCAGGGCATGCAGCCCGACATCCGCATCGGAATGACCGGCAAGCGCCCTGTCATGGGGAATCTTGACACCGCACAGCGTCACATGGTCTCCGCTCGCGAAAGCATGGACGTCAAACCCGCTTCCGGTCCGCCATTCGGCATTGGCGCCGGCCGCCGCGGCGCGCAGACGCTTCTCCGCCAGATCGAAATCGGCGGCCGTCGTCAGTTTGACATTTTCCGGCGAGCCCTCGACCAGGGCGACATCGAGCCCGTGCCACCCGGCAATTGAGGACTCGTCGGTAAAATCCGCCTTGCCCGCCAGCGCCGCGGCGCGGTGGGCATCGAAAATTTTATCGAAAAGAAAACCCTGCGGAGTCTGCACGCCCCACAGGTTCGACCGGTCGACCGTGCCCTCAATCCGCCCGCCGCGGGCCCGCTTCAGGGTATCGGTAACGGCGAGGGCAGGGACCGCCCCGTCATGCGCGCCAAGGGCGCCGATGACCCGGCCGATCAGCGCGGCATTGGCAAAGGGGCGGGCTGCATCGTGAATGAGCACATTGCGGGGGCTGTGCTTGGTAAGCTGTTCCAGCCCGGCGCGCACGGATTCCTGCCGCGTCGCGCCACCTGGAACCGGCTCCAGCAATTGGCCTGCGAAGGGGGCCGCAGCGGACAGATAGTGCTTCTGGTCATCGCGATGAATCACGCTCAGAACCGCATCGATTTTCGGATGAGCCGCGAATCCTTCGAGCGCACGCGTGAGCACGGCTACGCCGCCAACCGGCCGGTACTGTTTCGGCAAGGCATCGCCGCCAGCACGTGTCCCGCGCCCCGCGGCAACTATGACCACAGCTGTTTCCACCGCCCCTCACATGCTCCCGCGAAATGACTGGGGTCTTTGTACATGAAGTTTCCGCATATGGACCAGCCTGCCTGGCACAGCCTTAACCAGCAGGGGCGTTACGCTGTTGCGTCTTGCCCCGCTTCCCCCTAGTTTGCCCACTTAATATGCACCTTTTTGCAGTGACTAATTTTTGAGCATATCGTGTCCGGTATAAATTCACGATCCGAGAAACCCGCAACAGGTGGAATTTCCATCGGGTCCGTTCAGCTGGCCAATGCCGTTCTGCTGGCGCCGATGTCGGGGATTACCGATCTGCCTTTCCGCAAGCTCGCCCGGCGTCTGGGGGCCGGGCTTGTGGTCAGCGAAATGATCGCCAGCAAATCTCTCATCGGCAACGGGCGCGAGGACCTGCGGCGTATTCAGCGCGGCGGCGAACGCCCCTTCGCGGTGCAACTCGCCGGACGCGAAGCGCACTGGATGGCGGAAGGCGCGCGGATCGCCGCCGGGCACGGAGCCGACATTATCGACATCAATATGGGCTGTCCCGCCAAACAGGTGACACGCGGGCTCTCCGGTTCCGCACTGATGCGCGACATCGGACACGCGCTTGGGCTGATTGAAGCGGTGGTGAGCGCCGTGGAGCTTCCCGTAACCCTCAAAATGCGCATGGGGTGGGACCATGACACTCTCAACGCGCCGGAGCTGGCGAAACGCGCCGAGCAGGCCGGCATTCAGATGATTAGCGTCCATGGCCGCACCCGCAGTCAGTTTTTCAACGGAACCGCCGACTGGGGCTTCGTCGCCAGGGTCAAACAGGCAGTCGCCGTGCCGGTTGTCGTCAATGGCGATATCCGGAGCCTGGCGGATATTCGCGCCGCGCTTTCGCTCTCGAAGGCCGACGGCGTGATGATCGGGCGCGGATGTTACGGCCGGCCCTGGTTTCCGGGCTGCGCGGCGGCCGCCATCGCTGACGGAGGGGAGATTGTCCCGCCCTCGCTGCGACAGAAAAAGGAAATCGTTCTCGAGCATTACGAGGAGATGCTGGCCCACTATGACGCCCACTACGGCGTCAGAAACGCCCGCAAACATCTTGGCTGGTATCTGGAAGATGCGCTGGGGGCAGGCGAGGACGCAAAGCACTGGCGCCAGCAACTTTTCGCGGAGGAAAACCCGCAAAAAGTTCGCGGCAAAATCACCGAATTTTACGACCAGCGCCTCCAGGAAGCCGCATGAGTGAGACAACCGATATGAGCCTTGATGATGCGGATCCCCGTATGGCGGAAGGGGATATGGCCGGAATTCTGCTCGACGGGCTGCCGCATCCGGTTTTGCTTTTGGGCGAGGGAAACCGGATTGAATACGCCAATGCAAGGGCCGAAGATTTCTTTCAGGCGAGCGCAGGTCTTCTGCGCCGCCAGACCCTCGACGATATTGTTGCTTTCGGGAGCCCGCTCCTGGCGCTGATCGATCATGTGCGGCGCAATGGCGGCAATGTGAACGAATACAGCGTCGACCTTGGTTCCAGAAAGGGCGGTGAATACAGGCTGGTGGATGTCTATGGAGCGCCCATCGCGCGTACAAACGGCAGGATCATGGTGATTCTGCAACAGCGCACCATGGCGCAAATGATCGAACGGCAACTGACCCACAGGGGCGCGGCGCGTTCGGTATCGGGCCTGGCGGCGGTCCTCGCCCATGAGATCAAGAACCCGCTCTCCGGGATCAGGGGCGCGGCTCAGTTGCTGGAAGGCACGATCAGCGACGAAGACCGTACGCTGACCCAGCTTATCTGTACCGAATCGGACCGCATCTGCAATCTGGTCGACCGCATGGAAGTTTTTGGCGATGAGCGCCCGCTGGTGCGCGAACCGGTCAATATTCATGAAGTTCTGGACCATGTGAAGAAAATCGCCGAAACCGGATTCGCCCGCCATATCAAGCTGGTGGAGCAATATGATCCCTCGCTTCCGGCAATCCCGGGGTCGCGCGACAAGCTCATCCAGGCGTTTCTCAATCTGGTGAAAAATGCCGCCGAAGCCATCGGCGATGAGCGTAGCGATGGACAAATCCTGCTCGCGACCGCCTTTCGCCCCGGTGTCCGCCTGTCTCTGCCGGGGTCCGCCGCGCGCGTCTCCCTGCCATTGCAGATCTCCGTCGAAGACAATGGCCCGGGCGTGAGCGACGAATTGCGGCCGCACCTGTTTGAGCCCTTCGTCACCACCAAGTCTTCCGGCAGCGGTCTGGGGCTTGCGCTGGTGGCGAAATTCATCGGTGACCATGGCGGCATCATTGAATGCGACACCGCATCGCGCGGCGCCATTTTCCGTGCTCTGATGCCGATGCATGAGGGCGGCCCCGCGGGCGGCAACGGAGGCAGCTCATGACCAAGGGCAATATTCTCGTCGCCGATGACGACGCGGCCATCCGCACCGTCCTCAACCAGGCCTTGGCCCGCGCGGGGTTTACGCCGCGGGTCACCGGCAATGCCGCCACGCTGTGGCAGTGGGTGTCGCAGGGCCAGGGCGATCTTGTGATTACCGATGTGGTGATGCCCGATGAGAATGCCTTCGACCTGATCCCGAGAGTCAAGAAAATCAGGCCCGATCTCCCGATCATTGTCATGAGCGCGCAGAATACGCTGATGACCGCCATCACGGCGACCGAATGCGGCGCCTATGAGTATCTGCCCAAGCCCTTCGATCTGAATGAACTTATCTCGATTGTCGCGCGCGCGCTCGCCGAGCCAAAGTCCGCGCCTCAACCGGCACGCGAATCGCACAGCGACGAATTCCCCCTGATCGGGCGCTCGCCCTCGATGCAGGAAATCTACCGCATACTGGCGCGCCTCACACAAACCGACCTCACTGCAATGATTACCGGTGAATCGGGGACGGGAAAGGAGCTGGTGGCCCATGCGCTGCACAAATACGGAACCCGGCGTAATGGCCCTTTCGTCGCCATCAATATGGCGGCAATACCGCGCGAGCTGATCGAATCGGAGTTGTTCGGTCATGAAAAGGGGGCCTTTACCGGCGCGCAATCGCGCCATGACGGGCGCTTTGAGCAGGCCGAGGGGGGAACGCTGTTTCTGGACGAAATCGGCGACATGCCAATGGAGGCGCAAACGCGGCTCCTGCGCGTGCTTCAGGAGGGTGAATACACGACCGTGGGCGGGCGGACGCCCATCAAGACCAATGTGCGCATCGTGGCCGCGACCCATCGCGATCTTCGCCAGCAGATCGATCAGGGCCTGTTCAGGGAAGACCTCTTCTACCGTCTGAACGTCGTGCCGTTGCGCATCCCCCCCTTGCGCGAGCGAAAGGAGGATTTGGGCGATCTCACCCGCCACTTCCTTCGCGAGGCGTCAGCGCAGGGCCTGCCGGAGAAAAGCATCGATTCCGCGGCCCTTGACCGGCTGAAGCAGCATCACTGGCCCGGAAACGTCCGCGAGCTGGAGAACCTGGTCAAACGGGTTGCGGCTCTCTACACCCAGGACACCATCACCGTGGAACTTGTCGAGGCGGAGCTGCCTTCGAATCTCGGCACAGGTTTTGAGGGCGCCGACAAGCAGAATATCAACCTCAACCATTCCATTGAGCGTTACCTTGCCGGCTATTTCGGAAGTTTCGGCGATGCGCTCCCTCCACACGGGCTCTACCAGAGAATCCTGCAAATGGTGGAGGCGCCGCTTCTGACAGCGGCACTTACCGCGACGCGAGGCAATCAGATACGGGCGGCGGAACTTCTGGGACTCAACCGGAATACGCTGAGAAAAAAAATCAGGGAGCTCGACATCAAGGTGGTCCGGTCATCGGGGTAACCCGCCCGGCCACGGACCTCCTGCGCATTAAGCGTTCTGTCCAATTTTCGCAACAATTTGTCGCCAAAGTGCAACATTGTGGTTATTTTGCATCAGGCATTGAGTGCGGCTCGCTGAAGGCGCGAGTGGGATCCGCGGGATTCCGCAACAAAATCAACGGCGATTTCGCTTCCGACTCCAGACCTGAATTCGATTGGAAAGTCACGCGCACGGCCTACAGCCAACGCGTTAGGGCAGGAGACTCAAATGGTGTCTGAGACCGCGGGCAGCGCCGACGGCCACAGTTCGCGTATGCCGGGCTGGATGGACGCGACCGGACGGCCGTTCTTTTTTCTCGGACTTTTTTTCGTTGCCACGTCCATTCTTTCGGGCCTGTCGACCTATGTGATTCTCACCGGACTGACCCCCATTGTTCCCACGCACCGGGTCGTCGTCACGGTCCTTCTTATCAACGCAGTCCTTGCGCTCGCCATGATCGTGCTCATCGCCTGGCAGGTGGCCGGGCTGTGGATTGCCCGGCGCCGGCAAGCCGCGGGCGCGCGTCTGCATGTGCGGATCGTCGGCCTGTTCAGCATTATTGCGGTCCTGCCGGCCATTCTGCTGGCGGTCTTTGCCAGCGTGTCTCTGGACCGGGGTCTCGATAACTGGTTCTCGAAGCGCACGAAATCCATCATCGAGAATTCGGTGGACGTCGCCACCGCCTATCTGAACGAGCATGGCCAGGTGATCCGCAGCGACGTCATCTCGATGGCCGCCGACCTCGATGCGGCCGCGAACCTCGTGCGGACCCGTCCGCAGAGTTTTGGCAGATTTCTGACGGCGCAAGCCACGATCCGGTCTATTCCCGTGGCCTATCTCATAGACGGAAAATCAAAACTTCTGGCGACCGCGGGCATATTGGTCGACGCCCCTTACGTGCCGCCTCCAGAAGGGACCATCGCAGCCGCAGCCGGAGGCAAGGCGGTCATCATTGCGCCAGGCAAGACCAACAAGGTCGCGGCGGTCAAGAAGCTGGATGATTTTGCCGATACCTATCTCTACATCGTGCGCCCGGTAAACCCGCGCGTGCTGCAGCATTTGCGCGCCACGCGAGCGAGCGTGAAGGAATACCGGGACCTGGCGCAGCGCCGGACCGGCGTTCAGATTGCTTTCGCGCTGATGTATGTGGCGATCGCCCTTACATTGCTGCTGGCTGCGATCTGGACAGGGCTGTGGTTTGCCGGCCGGCTGGTCTCGCCGATCCGCCGTCTGATCAGCGCGGCCAAGCAAGTCTCCGAAGGCAATCTGAATGTCAAAGTCGCCGCCACCGCCACGGAGAGCGACCTGAGACAGCTCGGCACCACCTTCAACAACATGACCTCTGAGTTGCGTGCGCAGCGCAAGGAGCTTGTTGACGCCAATGATATGCTGGTCGAGCGCCGCCGGTTCATCGAAACGGTTCTGTCCGGCGTGACAGCTGGCGTTATCGGGCTGGACACAAAGGGCACCGTAACTCTCGCCAACCCGTCCGCGGAAGGACTGGTGTGCATCGGCAAGAAGCAAATCGTCGGCAGGCCAATAAAAAGCGTGGTCCCGGAATTCGCACATCTGTTTGAGCGCGCCAGGAAGCAGGGCGGCAAACCGGTAAGTGAACATATCCAGCTTGTCCGCAACGCCCAGGAGCGCAATTTCGCGGTTCGGGTAACAAGCGAACGCTCCGAAAAAACCAATTATGGCTATGTGATTACATTCGATGACATTACTGAATTGGTGACAGCCCAGCGCTCTTCCGCCTGGGCGGATGTTGCCCGGCGTATCGCGCATGAGATCAAGAACCCCCTCACTCCCATTCAATTGTCGGCGGAGCGCATCCGGCGCAAATATGGCGCCTCCATCACCGAAGACCGTGAGGTGTTCGACCGCTGTACCGACACCATTATTCGCCAGGTCGAGGACATCGGCCGCATGGTCGATGAGTTTTCAGACTTCGCGCGCATGCCCAAGCCAAATATGCAGGAGTCCGATCTTCGCGAGATCGCCCGCGAGGCGGTCTTCCTCTTTCAGGTCAGCCATTCGGATATTTCGTTTGAACTGGACCTGCCGACCAAACCCGTCATCCTCAACTGCGACCGGCGGCTGATAGCGCAAGTGGTCACCAATCTGGTGAAAAACGCGAGCGAGGCCATCGATCCGAATAGTGGCGTTCGCGGCAAGATCGTCACGCGCGTGCGCACGCGGGCCGGCCGGGTAATCCTGGAGATCATCGACAATGGCAGGGGCCTGCCGAAGGAAAACCGGAACCGGCTGGTCGAGCCCTATATGACCACGCGCAAAAAGGGGACCGGGCTGGGTCTGGCGATCGTCCAGAAAATTGTGGAACAGCATGGCGGAAGGCTGCAGTTGCGCGACGCTCCGAAGCGGAACGGCAAGGGCGGCGGCGCATGCATACGCGTCGATTTTCCCGAAACGGCACCCGCGGCAAGGACGCCCAAGCCGGGAACATCAACGCCGGCGAAGCGGAGCGGAAAGCCGAACGCCAAACGCAAGCGCAACAGGAAAACCAGCAATCGCAAAACCGCCAATCAGGGAGTGACTCATGGCGTCTGATATTCTCATCGTCGACGACGAGACAGACATTCGCGATCTCATATCCGGCATATTGGAGGATGAGGGCCACGAAACCCGGCTCGCCAAGGACAGTTCGGAGGCATTGTCCGCCATCGAAGAACGCAGGCCCTCGCTCATAATCCTCGATATCTGGCTGCAGGGAAGCGATCTCGACGGGCTGGAACTCCTCGACCGCATCAAGAAATCGCATCCCGACCTCGCCATCGTCATCATTTCCGGGCACGGAAATATTGAAACCGCCGTGGCGGCCATCAAACGGGGCGCTTACGACTATATTGAAAAACCGTTCAAGGCCGACCGGCTGGTGCTGGTAACCGCGCGTGCATTGGAAACCGCGATGTTGAAGCGTGAAAACCGGCAGTTGAAAGAGCGCACCACGCAAAGCTCCGAAATGATCGGCAAATCGAGCTCGATCAATCACTTAAGGCAATCTATCGAGAAAGTTGCACCGACCAACAGCCGCGTCCTCATCTCCGGCCCGTCCGGATCGGGCAAAGAGCTTACCGCCCGCGTGCTGCATGAAAGTTCCGCGCGCAAGGGCGCGCCCTTCGTTGTGCTGAACGCGGCCGCCATGGCGCCGGACCGCGTGGAGGTCGAGTTGTTCGGCATCGAGGAAGGCAGCAGCGGACAGCACAAGGTCGGGGCGCTCGAGGAAGCCCATGGCGGCACGCTCTATATCGATGAGGTCGCGGACATGCCGACGGAAACCCAGGGCAAGGTCCTGCGTGTCCTCGTCGAGCAGAAGTTTCAACGCGTTGGCGGCAGCGCCAAGGTCCATGTCGAGGTCCGTATCGTGTCCTCGACCAGCCGCGACCTTGAGAAGGAAATAGCAGAGGGGCGTTTCCGCGAGGATTTGTTTCACAGACTCAATGTCGTGCCCATCAAGGTGGCTTCGCTGGCTGACCGGCGCGAGGATATCCCGGCCCTGGTGAAGTATTTTGTCAAACAGCTCTCGGTCGCCTCTGGATTGCAACCGCGCCGGGTCGGCGATGACGCCATGGCGGTCCTCCAGTCTCACGACTGGCCGGGCAATGTACGCCAGCTGCGCAACAATGTGGAACGCCTGCTCATCCTGAGCGGCGGAGATCCCAAGACACCGATCAGCGTGGAGATGCTGCCCGACGAAATTGCCAACCCGGTACCCCTGTCACATGACGGAAACACCGGGGAGCAGCTCATGTCGCTGCCGTTGCGCGATGCGCGCGAGATATTCGAGCGCGAGTATCTCATGACGCAAATCAACCGCTTCGGGGGAAACATTTCGCGCACGGCCGAATTCGTCGGCATGGAAAGATCGGCATTGCATCGTAAGCTCCGCGGCCTGGGAGTGGCCTCAGGCGAACGCAGCGCGTCCGCGCGGTAAACGACATAAAGCCAGTTATTTCAAACCGTTAGATTTTTTTGGACCACAGAGCCCGCTCCTGCGCTATTACTTTGAGCTGCGCGCGGCGCATGCGGCCGAAAACCTTTAGTGCGTATCACCGATAAGCGTGAACCGGTTATCGGAAAATGATACGCATAAACGAAAAGTCAGATCGTGGTTTTGATTCTGTCAAAACATGAAGCGATCTAGGGGCAGGGCACAATGAAGGTCCTCATTTGCGGGGCTGGGCAGGTTGGTTTCGGCATAGCCGAACGGCTGTCGGCCGAAGATAATGATGTTTCCATCATCGATAATTCCGCCAGCCTGGTTCAGCGGGTCGCCGACATTCTCGACGTGCGCGGTTTTGTCGGCCACGGGTCGCACCCCGATATTCTGGACGAAGCGGGCGCACGCGATGCGGACATGATTATCGCGGTTACATTGCATGACGAAGTGAACATGGTCGCCTGCCAGGTTGCTCACTCCCTTTTCAATATTCCAACCAAGATTGCGCGCATCAGGGCGCAAAGCTATCTGGAGCCCCATTGGCGGGATCTGTTCTCGCGCGAACACATGCCCATAGACGTCATCATCTCGCCGGAAATCGAGGTCGGCGACATGGTGCTGCGCAGGCTGAGCCTGCCTGGCGCGTTCGAGACCGTCAGCTTCGGCGACGGCGCGATCAGCGTCGTCGGCGTAACCTGTGAGGAAGACTGCCCGATCGTCGATACTCCGCTTTCGCAGCTCACCGAACTGTTCCCCGATCTGCCCGCGGTCGTTGTCGCGGTCGTCCGCGAGGGCCGGCTGTTCGTGCCTCGTGGCGGAGACCATCTGCTGGCGGGCGACGATGCCTATTTCGTCGCACCGAACGACCAGGTGGAACGCACGCTCAAGATATTCGGCCATGACGAACAGCAGGCGCGCCGGGTCATCATTGCCGGTGGCGGCAATGTCGGGCTCTATGTCGCCAAGCGCCTTGAAGAGCTTCAAAGTTCAACGCGTCTCAAGCTGATAGAGACGAGACGCGAGCGGGCGGTGCAGATTGCCGAGCAGCTTAACCGCACAGTCGTTCTGCATGGCAGCTCGCTCGATGAGGAAATGCTGAAGGAGGCCGATGTCGCCAATGCCGATACAATGGTGGCGCTCACCAATGACGATCAGGTGAATATCCTGTCCTGCATCATGGCCAACCGGCTCGGCTGCGCCCGGACCCTGTGCCTGCTTAACAATGCCGGCTACACCGCAATGGTGCGCTCGCTTGGCATCGACGCCAGCATCAATCCACGGGGCATCACGGTGTCTCGTGTCCTGCAGCATGTGCGGCGCGGACGCATACGCGCGGTTCATTCAATCCAGAATGGAGCAGGGGAGGTGATCGAGGCCGAGGCACTGGAAACGTCACCGCTCGTCGGCAAGCCCTTGCGAGAGATCGACCTTCCGGATGGCCTTCGCATCGGCGCCATCCTGCGCGACGGCGAGGTGCGGATTCCCCACGGCAATACGCAGATCAATGCGCATGACCGGGTCATCATATTTGCCACGGCAGAAAATGTGCACGAGGTCGAGCAGATGTTCCGTGTCAGCCTCGAATTCTTTTAGGAGCCGGTGCGGCCATGCGCGCGGTAGCGGTTCTTTACATCCTGGGCTGGGCTCTCGCCACAGTTGCGGCGGCCATGCTGATCCCGGCGAGTTTCGCTGTCGCCGTTGACTCCATTGCCCAGGTGCAGGCCTTTGTTTTTCCGGCAATTGCCGTCGGCTTTCTCGCCGGCGGAATGATAATCTCGTTCAAGAGCCGGGAGGTGTTTGCCGGACGCCGGCAAAGCCTGCTTCTGCTGGCGCTTGTTTGGTTTGTTGTCCCCATTGCCGGCGCGCTGCCATTTTATACATCCGGATTTCCGGGCAACGCCATAGCTGCATATTTCGAAGCCGTATCCGGTTTCACAACCACCGGCGCCACGGTTCTCACCAACCTGTCGGATGTACCCGCCAGCATTATCGTCTGGCGGGCGCTGCTACAGTGGATCGGCGGGCTGGCGACACTTATCGCGCTGGCGGCGTTGCTCGGACCCTTGTCCGGATCGGCATTGATCGACAGGCAATTACGGCTGATCGGCCACAGCACGCAAGGGACCGCCCTTCATTTGAAAGAGGCGATCCGCACGATAACTCCACTTTACACTGCGCTGACAATTGTTTGTTTCATTGCCCTGTCGGTTTCGGGCATACCGGCCTTCGATGCCTTCAGCCTGTCGCTTTCGGCGCTCTCGACCGGCGGCTTCATGCCGCGCGACGGCACTTTTGTATTGTATGGCGCGCCGATGGCGGAACTTTTTCTTGCGGTGTTCATGGGCATCGGAGCTATCAGCATTATCTGGATTCGGGCCATCTTTCAGATGCGCTGGCCGCTGGTGCGTGAAATCCGCGAACCCATATGGATCATATGGGCCATTGGGCTGTCCGGGCTCGTATTGGCCATCGGACTGATCGTCAGGACCGGCGAGACAGACCTGATGACCTTGCTACACTCGCTCACCCTGGGGCTCGCTTCGGCCGCGTCGATCATTTCAACCTCCGGCTTCGCGATTTCACACCAGACCAACGCGCTCATCCCCTTTATGGTGCTGCTGGGTGTCTGCATGATCGGGGGGGGGAGATTCTCGACAGCCGGCGGCCTCAAAGTGTATCGCATCGCAACCATGTTACGGCAGCTTGGCCGCGAGTTCCGGTTGCTGGTTTATCCGCATGGCGTGCGCCCCTCGCGCCACGGCGCGGAATCGCTCGACAGCGAGGTCATCAAATCGGCCTGGATCACACTGACGGCTTTTGTTCTCATCATTGGCACCCTTGCCCTGATTATTGCCTGGACCGGCGTGCCGTTTTCCGGCGCATTGCTCGCGGCGACGGGATCGGTTTCCAATATCGGGCCGGCATATGAATTTGCCCGCGTCACGGATTTTCCGAATGCGCCCACCTATGCGCAAATGAGTCCGGTCGCCCAGATTGCCATATCCGCGGGGATGATCTTCGGAAGAGTTGAAATCCTGGCCCTGCTTTCCATCTTCAACGTCATTTTCTGGCGCAATTGAGCGGGCAGTATGTTCGCAATATTCGCGACTCAGCTTGCCGCCGGATGGCGCGCAGGCGCGTGCATGTGGGCAATGTTCACCAGTATAGGTTGTTCTGAACGCCTATTTCAACAAGTGACTGGACCCGGTCTCAATTTCACTTGAATTATAATATCACTGATTTATCAAAGGATTAGAAGGGAAATACTGGACACGAATTGTGATATGACATGGGCATCGTTTCGCGCAGAAGGCGAGGAATGTACATACACAATGCAAATGTCATAAAAGATGTTACACTATCGATAGGCGGTTGAAAAACTCACCGCACCAAGAAGACGGAATACTCATGGCCGCTGAACGAGTGCAAAGTCTACAGGACACTTTCCTAAACCACGTCAGAAAGAACAAGACGCCGCTTACCATCTTCCTGGTAAACGGTGTAAAGCTGCAGGGTGTGGTGACTTGGTTTGACAATTTTTGCGTACTGCTTCGCCGGGACGGTCACTCCCAACTCGTTTACAAGCACGCCATTTCCACCATAATGCCAGGACAACCGGTTCAACTCCTTGAGGAGGAAGGCCAGGGGGAAGAGAGCCCGACCTGATCTTTTGCGTAACGTCATTCCCAAAAAGCTGAATTCAGATAGCGCCAGGACGCCGGAGCCCGGGACAATGGGGCAGGGCCATGAAACCAGGCTTGCGCCAACCAGGGCGCTGGTTTTGTGTCCGGTCTTCCGCCACGCAGCCAAATCCGGCGCCTCAAAAGCAGCGCCCTCCGGCAACCGTACTCATACGCCCACTCGCACAGCTCAGACAAAACTGGACGAAGCGGTAGGGCTGGCGCGTGCAATCAATCTGGATATCCGTGAAAGCATAATTGTGCCCGTCGCCAAGCCGAAACCCGATGCGTTGTTCGGTTCGGGTAAAGTCGGGGAGCTGGGGGACACCGCCCGGGCCCATGACGCCGATCTGGTGATTGTCGATCACCCGCTCTCGCCGGTTCAGCAACGCAACCTCGAAAAGGCGTGGAACCTGAAGGTCCTCGACCGAACCGGGCTGATACTGGAGATTTTCGGCGACCGGGCGCAGACGAGGGAAGGGCGGCTGCAGGTCGAGCTCGCCCATCTCACCTATCAGAAAAGCCGGCTGGTGCGCAGCTGGACGCATCTTGAACGCCAGCGCGGCGGCGCGGGATTTCTTGGCGGTCCGGGCGAAACGCAAATCGAGGCCGACCGCCGCGCCCTCCAGACCAAAATCGTAAGGCTGCGCAAGGCGCTTCATCAGGTGCAGCGCACCCGCGCGCTCCACCGCAAAGGGCGCGCCCGTGTCCCTTATGCGACCGTCGCGCTCGTGGGTTACACCAATGCGGGCAAATCAACGCTGTTCAACCGGATGACCGGGGCGGATGTCGACGCCAGGGACCTGCTGTTCGCCACACTTGACCCGACCATGCGCGAAATTCGCCTTCCCGGCGGAACCAAGGCCATTGTGTCGGATACGGTCGGGTTCATCTCAAACCTTCCGACCAGCCTGATCGCGGCATTCCGGGCGACGCTTGAGGAAGTTCTCGAAGCCGACCTGATTGTGCATGTCCGCGACATTTCCAGCGCGGAGTCCGAAGAGCAGTGCCGGGATGTCGAGATCGTGCTTTCCGAGCTCGGCATGGAAGCGCTGCACCGGGAAGACAACATGCTGGAAGTCTGGAATAAAATCGACCTGACTGACGATGATCGCCGGCAGGAATTCCGCAATGCCGCCGCCCGCACAAAGGGCAGGGCGATTTGTGTATCCGCCACGACGGGCGAGGGCGTGCCGCAAATGCTGGAACTTATTGAAACGCAGCTCAACCGCGCCGGAACATTGATCGAAATCACGCTCCGCCCCGGCGATGGAGCCTTGAAAAACTGGTTGCACGAAAACACCCAGATGCTCGGCCAAACCACCGATGACGAGGGCCGGACAACCTGCCGGTTACGCATCTCGGCGCTCAAACGCGAGCAATTGATGAAGCGCTTTTCCGAAAGCCCCTGGACGATGGCCGCCGAGTAGCGCGTCCGCTGTAAATAGCGTAACGGCTATCGCTCGCGCGTCTTCTCTTTCCGTTTCACTTCGTCCCAAAGCCGGTCCATTTCGGCCATATCCGACTGAGCGGGGGATTTGCCCTGTGCGGACAGCATGGTCTCGACCTCTCCAAAGCGCCGCACAAATTTTGTGTTGGCGCTGCGCAGGGCATCCTCCGGACAGACCCCCAGATGCCGCCCCAGATTGGCGAGAACGAACAGCAGGTCCCCGAACTCCTCGGCGATTTTTTCCCGGCTCGGATTTTCGTGGGAGACGGCATGTTCCAGCTCGCCGGTCTCTTCGCGTATCTTGTCGAATACCGGCTCCATGGACGGCCAGTCGAACCCGACCCGCGCCGCCCTGTCCTGGAGCTTGAGCGCGCGAACCAGCGCGGGCAGGGCCAGCGGCACGCCTTCGAGCACGGACGCACCGGGTGAAGTTTGCGCGGATGATTTGTCTGATTTCTCCTGCTGCTTGATGCGCTCCCAGAAGCCATCGGGATCGAAATTTGCACGCTCCTCGTCACTGCCGAACACATGGGGATGGCGGCGGATCATCTTCTCGGCAATGCCGTGGACCACATCGTCGAATGTGAAATGCTTATCCTCGCGCGCCATCTGGGCGTGATAAACGACCTGCAAAAGCAGATCGCCGAGTTCTTCCTCAAGCCCTTCAAAATCGCCGCGCTCGATGGCGTCGGCAACCTCATAGGCTTCCTCGATGGTATAGGGGGCAATGGTCGCGAAGGTCTGCTTGACGTCCCACGGACAGCCGGTCTCCGGCGCGCGCAGCGCCTCCATGATGGAGAGGAGGGTGTCGATGCTGTGTTTGGGATTAACCAATTAACCCTCTGATCTGAAAGAATTTCCCATATCCATGATTCGCATAATGTATATTATGACAAATTATTATAACCGTATCTGGCGGGGGTGATGGGTGCGGCGGTTGCGCGCCCGCAAAACCCCTTATTTCTCAAAATTGTCGGCGATGAAGCGGTCGAGCAGCCGGACGCCGAAACCCGGCCCCCAGCTGGTGTTCACGTCGCTCTTGGGCGCGGCCATGCCGGTGCCGGCGATATCGAGATGCGCCCAGGGCGTGTCGTTCTGGATGAAGCGCTGCAGGAACTGCGCGGCGGTGATCGAGCCGCCGTAACGCCCGCCGATATTTTTCATGTCGGCAATCTCGGATTTGATCATCTCGTCATATTTGGGCCCCAGCGGCAGACGCCAGACCTTCTCCCCGGCCGTCTCGCCCGCTTTGCTGAGATTTTCGCTCAACTCGTCATTGTTGGAGAACAGCCCCGCATACTCCTTGCCGAGCGCCACCAGGATCGCCCCGGTGAGCGTCGCGAGATTGACCACGCATTTTGGCTTGAACTGCTCCTGGGCATACCAGAGCACATCGGCCAGAACCAGCCGGCCTTCGGCGTCCGTGTTCAGGACTTCGATCGATTGACCCGACATGGAGCTGATCACGTCGCCGGGCCGCACGGCGGTTCCGCTCGGCATGTTTTCGACAAGCCCGATGAGGCCGACCGCGTTAACTTTGGCCTTGCGCGCGCCAAGCGTATGCATCAGCCCGACAACGCAGGCCGCGCCCGCCATGTCGCCCTTCATGTCGCCCATGCTGGCCGCGGGCTTGATAGAAATGCCGCCGGTGTCGAAGGTCACGCCCTTGCCGACGATGGCGACGGGTTTGCCGCCCTTGGGGCCGGCCCCCTGCCAGTTCATGACCGCCATCATGGTGGGCTTTGCACTCCCCTCCCCGACAGCAAGCAAAGCGTCCATGCCAAGTTTCTTCAGCGCCTTCTCATCGAGGACCTGAACCTTGACCCCGAGACCGTCGAGCTTCCTTGCCCGCGCGGCGAACTCCCTTGGCCCGAGAATATTCGCCGGCTCGTTGACCAGATCGCGGGCGAGAATAACCCCCTCGCCCAGCGCCTTGCGCGCGGCGAAGGCGCGCCGCGCCGCCGCCGGGTTCGCGCACTGTATGGTCAGCCTCTCCAAATGCGTGGCATTATTGTCGCTATCCTTTTTATTTTTCGCGGCCTTCGTCTTGTACTTGTCGAAGCTGTAGCCGCGCAGCATAACCCCCAGAGCAACCTGCGCGGCCTCCTCGCCACCCGATTCGTGGGGCTTTTTCGGGCGCTCAAGCACCAGTGTGACGCCCTGGCCGTCGCGCCCGGAAAGTTTGCCTCTGATGACGCCGCCAAGCTCCAGCCATTCCCGGTCTCCATAGTCCTTCAATTCATCCGCACCGACCACGAGCAACCGCGAGAGGCCGAGTTTCTCCGGCACGAGAATATCCAGGAAAGTCTTCTTTTTTCCCTTGTATTCCCGCTGCTTAGCGGCGCGCATCACGGCTCCGCCGCTGGCCTTGTCCAGGGCTTTTCCGGCAGGGGAAAGAACCGGCCCCCGCTCAGCCAGAATGACCACGGCCCCCTGCTTGACAGGCGACAATGCGGCGAAGGAAATAGTGGTTGTTTTGCTCATCTGGGCATCCCTTTGAAGGCAGTCTGGATGGCAGGTCCGGAACGGAAGGACATGTGTCGCTGCTTCTGTTTTCCAAGCGTGTGCAAACGCATACCGAACGCGGTAACTAAGTCGTGTCTCGGGCGAAGGCAAGAGCCGCCGAATTTTGCCGAATTTCCGCCATGTTGCCGTGGTGAAAATTTCATTCACACCATGCATCTGGCATCCTGAATCGCAACAATCAAATAATCAGGGCCGTGCAGCGGACGGGGAGCATACCGGGCCAGCCATGGACATCTTTGGCCGATATCTTTTTCGCCAGCTCGCGGGGAGCTTTTTGTTGATCCTCGTGACGCTGACGACGATCGTGTGGCTCGCCAGCGCGTTGGGCCAGCTCAGCCTGTTGACGACAAAGGGCCAGAGCGTTGTCATTTTGCTGAAAATCACCTCCCTCGCCCTGCCCGCTCTTGTCGCGATTATTGCTCCGCTGGCATTGCTTGTTGCCTGTATTTTCACGCTCGACCGGTTCAACAGCGACAGTGAGGTCATCGTGATGTCGGCATCGGGCGCACGGGTCTGGCGTTTTGCCACGCCCTGCATCATCCTGGCCGGTATCGTCAGCATGGTCCTGCTGGTATTCAATCTCCTCCTGACACCGGCGAGCCTGCGGCAGTTGCGCTCCTACATCAACCAGGTGCGCACCGACCTGATCGCCCAGGTGCTTCAGCCGGGCCGTTTTACCGGCCCCGAACCAGGTCTCACCTTTCACATCCGCGACCGCGCGCTCAATGGCGAGCTGCTCGGATTGCTGGTCAACGATTCGCGCGCGGATGATGTGAACATGACCTATCTGGCGAACCGCGGTCAGATCATAACCAACGACGAGGGTTCCTATCTGGTCATGAAAGAGGGGCATATCCTGCGCCAGGAAGCCGCACAAAAGGACAAGGACGTCCAGATCGTGGCCTTCGAGCAGTATATTTTCGATATTACGCAATATGGCGCCAAGTCCAAGGGCGCGGCGCTGCGCCGCGGCGAGCTTTATTTGCCGGAACTCCTGAACCCGGACCCGAAAAACCCGGACTACAGGCGCAACCCCGGCCGCTACAGGGCGGAGATACATGAGCGCTTTTCCTCAGCGCTTTACCCGCTCGTCTACATCATGATCGTGATCAATTTCCTTGGACATCCGCGCACTGTTCGCGAGAACCGGTGGGGCGGAATTGTCATGGCGTTCGGCACCTCGATCGCGCTGCGGGCGAGCGGCCTCGCCGCTACGAATTTGCTGAATTTACAACCCTCGGCCATCACCTTGGTATATGGTATTCCAATTGGTGCGATTCTCGTTGCAGCCTTCACAGCACACGTTAGAATGGCACCATACGCACGGCATGGAATCAATCTGGACGCTCTAACTAAGCTACAGATATTAAACAATAAATTGCTTGTCGTGTTGGGGGTTAGAACCGAACAGAACGGCGGACGCGTGGGATGACTGCTGCCGGTACCTTTGCGCGCTACGTTTCGTGGCGATTTCTGATGACCATTCTGGGCGTAACCGCGCTTTGCGTGGCGCTGCTGTTCTTTGCCGACATGATCGAATTATTGCGGCGTTCGGGGAAGGACGACGGTGCGTCAATTTCGGCCTCCACGCTGGTTGCCATTTCGCTGCTTCGGCTGCCCTCCAGGTCGGAAATCATTCTCCCCTTCACGGTGCTGATCGGGTCGATCGGGGCCTTCCTCGTGCTCAGCAGGAAATCGGAGCTCATCGTGGTGCGCGCCGCCGGCATGTCGGCATGGCAGTTCATCATGCCCGGCGTGTTCGTGGCTGTTATGCTCGGCATTTTCATGGTCACGGTTTACAACCCGGTCTCCGCCATGGCGCAGTTGGCGTCGGAGCGCCTTTACGCCAAAACCTTTGACAAAAAATCATCATTGCTTGACACCAAATCCGCCGGCGCCTGGCTGCGCCAGGACGGGACCGACGGCCAATCGGTCATACATGCCAGGATTGTCAGCAACCGGGGTCTGTCGCTGGGCGGCGTAAGCGCCTGGCAGTTCGACAGCGAAAAGAACTTCATTGAGCGGATCGAAGCAGATTCGGCGGAATTGAAGAAAGGCTACTGGGTGCTCAGCCAGGCAACCGTTAGTGCCGCGGGCCGCGAACCGGCGTTTTACGACCAGTATCTGCTGAGCACGCATCTGACGCCGACCCACGTCAATGACAGTCTCGGATCTGTCTCATCGGTCTCGTTCTGGGAGCTGCCGGCTTTCATCGACCTTGCGGACAAGGCGGGCCTGCCCGCAACCCGGCATAAATTGCGTTTTCAGATGTTGCTGTCGCTGCCGCTGCTGCTGGCCGTCATGGTCCTGCTGGCGGCCACCTGTACGCTGCAATCCTTCCGCTTCGGCAAGATTCAGACAATGGCCCTTATCGGCATGGGGTCGGGCTTTTTGTTTTTCCTGTTTCGTGAGGTTTCCCGGAATATCGGAAATTCGGGATTGGCCGCGCCGGAGGTCGCGGCGTGGGCACCTGTAGCGATCGGCGCCCTGCTTACGACTACCGCGTTGCTGTATCGGGAGGACGGTTGAACGTGATGCGGCATAAGCACATACGCAGCGATGCGACCCGGGTGGTGACCCCCGCCCGGGTTACGCGCGCCCGGGCCCGGAGCCGGCCGTCGGGAATGGCCGCCGGTCTGGTTCTCGGGATCATGGCTGCGTCGCTGACCGCGGCGCTGTCGACAACTGCATTGGCGCAGTCCCAGTTCGACGTTCCGCGCAAGGCCGACTCCAATCTGCCGATGCTGCTGCAGGCCGACCAGATGATCTACGACAACCGGAACAACCGGGTAATCGCCCGGGGCAATGTCGAGATTTATTACGGCAACTATACGCTGCAGGCCGACAAGGTCATCTATGAACGGGGCAACAACCTTCTGAAGGCGGAAGGCAATGTCCGGATCAAGGAGCCGAACGGCGCGCTCATCAACACCAACCGGATCACGCTGACCGACGATTTCCGGGACGGCTTTATCCAGTCGCTGAAGATCGTGACCGCGCAGGATGCGCGGATCGCGGCGGCGCGCGCGGTGCGCGAAAAAGGCGACACGACCGTATTCGAACGGGCCGTCTACACGCCGTGCAAGCCTTGCGAGGATAACCCGGACAAGGCCCCGACATGGCGGATCAAGGCCAAAAAGATTATCCATAAGAAATCCGAGGCAACGATCGAATACAGGAATGCAACGTTTGAGATGTTCGGCGTTCCGATTCTCAAACTGCCCTATTTCAAACACGCCGATCCGTCGGTGAAACGGAAATCCGGTTTCCTGATTCCGCGCTACGGCAATTCGGACGATCTCGGCACCACGATCGAAACCCCGTATTATTTTGCCCTGGCGCCGAACTATGATTTCACCTTCTCGCCCGTCTACACCTCAAAGCGCGGCGTGCTGCTGAAGGGCAACTGGCGGCAGCGCACGCGTAACGGCCGCTACGAAATCAACCTCGCCGGCATTGACCAGACCAACAAGAAGACGGGGTTCAGCACCAGCGACGACGATTTCCGCGGTTCGATCGATTCCAAGGGCAAATTCAACCTCAATGAATATTGGAGTTGGGGCTGGGACGTGACCGCGGAGTCGGATGACACGTTCCGCAGGTTTTACGACATTGACGATGTGCTGACGACGGACCGCGTCTCGCAGATCAACCTCACGGGACAACGCGACCGGAACTATTTCGACATGCGGGTGTTTCATTTCGGCGGGCTGCTGTTGAGCGACAACCCGGCTTCCGAATCTCAGGTTCTCCCCGTTATCGATTATAACTACATCTTCTCCGACCCGGTTTTGGGAGGCGAGTTAAGTCTGGACACAAATGTGGTGAGCCTGACGCGCGATGGCGGCGCCGACACCTCGCGGATCATCACCGAAGTCAAATGGCGCAAGCAGATAATCGACAAGCGCGGCCAGGTTTTGACGCCCTTCTTCCGCGCGCGCGGCGATATTTACGACGTTTCGAGCAACTTTGTCGATCAGGTCTCGGGCACAGTTTTCACCGGGGGAACCACTACCCGCGGTATGCTCACGGGCGGCCTTGAGTACCGTTATCCTTTCGTCAAACACACGGCGAACGCGGCCCATA
This sequence comes from bacterium BMS3Bbin10, assembly GCA_002897995.1. Lineage (GTDB taxonomy): Bacteria > Pseudomonadota > Alphaproteobacteria > Rhizobiales > Methyloligellaceae > UBA2767. The sequence goes on from BDTT01000093.1 coordinate 21,537, forward strand.
TCATTGAACCCATCGCTCAGGTCATTGCGCGCCCCAACGCGTCCAGTCAATTCGACGTTCCCAATGAAGATGCGCGCAGTCTCGTTTTTGACGACACGCTCCTGTTCGATATCGACAAGTTCTCCGGTTATGACCTGGTTGAAGGCGGAACACGCGCCAATATAGGCCTGCGCTACACGCTGCAACGCTACAATGGCGGCTATGTCCGCGCCGTTGTGGGACAGAGCTACGAGATCGCCGGAGACAATTATTTCCAGACAGGCAGCGGTCTTGAAAACGATACTTCCGATTTCGTTGCCGGGCTCTATATCCAGCCGATGCAGTATTTCCAATTCATTGGCCAGGCCCGCTTCGACAAGGACGACCTCAGCCTCCGAAGGACGGATCTGGCGGCGTCCTTCGATTACGGCCCGGTCAAAAGCAGCATTATCTATGCCAGCCTGGACGCACAGCCGGGGCTCGGCATAACGGAAAAACGAGAAGAGATACAGACAAGCGGCTCCCTGCAACTCGCCAAATACTGGTCGCTCGTCGGGAGCAGCCGCTATGACATATCGGGCTCGCAACGCATCGAGGACGAGCTCGGAATCAGATATGCCGACGACTGCTTCGCCCTTACAGTCACCTACAATGAATCATTCATCCGCGACCGGGATATTCAGCCAAACAGCTCGGTCATGGTCCGGTTCGAGTTCAAGAATCTGGGCGCGTTCGATCTGAACGCCCTGTAACCCGCGCAGCTTCAGACGAAAAGCATGCGCCGGATTAGCTTTTTGGATATGCGAATAACAAGACTCTTCAGTTACTGCTCCGCCGCGATTGTCTTCATCGCATGCCTGGGGTTTGCCGGAAGCGCAACCGTCCGCGCCCAGAGCGAGCAGTCCATCGTGGCGCTGGTGAATGACCAGCCGATCACGAATTATGACGTTACGCAGCGCTTGCGATTGCTCACGGTTACGACCCGCCGCGAGGCAACAGACGCATTGCGGAAAAAGGTGATCGAAGATCTCATTTCCGAACGGATTCAGCTTCAGGAGGCGACCAAGAACAGCGTCGTTATACCCGATGACCAGATCAACGAAGTGTTCTCCCGTGTGGCGAAATCAAACAATATGACGGGAAAACAGTTGATCGCATCGCTCGCGCAGATGGGCGTAAACGCAAAGACCATGAAAGAGCAGATTCGGTCCCGCATAGCCTGGCGCAGTGTCGTCCAGCGAAAGTTCAGAGGCCAGGTTTCCGTCAATGCGTCGCAGATCGACAAGGCAATTTCCGGCGAAGAACCGGCTTCGGGCAAAAAGGAAACGGAGTTCCAGTTGCAACGGATTCAGCTGAAATTGCCCGATGGTTCCGATCAAAGAACAATCGCCGCCCGCCTGGTGGAGGCCGGCAAGCTGCGAAGGCGTTTCCGGTCATGCTCCAAAATCGCCGAAGTCGCGAAACTGGTCCGCAAGGCGACTGTAAAATCCGTCGGCCGAAAGTCGGCCACCAAAATGGTGCAGCCGACACGCGCGATATTGCTCTCGGCCAAGGAAGGCGAGATGACACCGCCCGTCATTACGTCCTCCGGCATCGAAATGTATGCCGTCTGCGCGCGCCGGTCGGTAAATCGAAATGATGAGCAGCGCAAACAGGTGCGTTCCAAACTTTTATCCCAGGAATACAATATCCTCGCGCGCCGGCACCTCAGGGACTTGCGCCAGGAGGCGTTCGTGGAATACCGCTAGGGACATATTTATCTGCCAAGTGAACCATGGGCCCGGCGCGTAATGCCCTCAGAATCAAACCAGATCCATATCCCGCTTGCCTTATCAATGGGCGACCCGGCGGGAGTCGGTCCCGACATCTCGCTGCAAGCCTGGGCCGATCGCACTTCCAGCGCCCTGCCCGCATTTGTCATCGTGGGCAATCTGGAGCAATTGCGTGAGCGGGCGCACATTCTTGGGCTGGATATCCCCATTGAGCGAGTGGATACAACCGATAACGTGCACGAGACGTTTGCGGGCGCCCTGCCCGTTTTTCCGGTTGAGTTGCCCGCGAAAGTAAGACCCGGCGTGCCTGACGCAGCATCCGCAGCCGCAATAATCGAGGCCATCGATATATGCGTCCGCTGGGTGCAGAGCGGCAAGGCGCGCGCAGTTGTGACCAACCCGATTAACAAGCGGCTTCTTTATGAGGCCGGATTCAGGCATCCCGGACATACCGAATATCTGGCCGAACTCTGCACCACGCCGACACTCACGCCGCGCCCGGTCATGATGCTTACATGCGGCGAATTGCGTGTCGTGCCCGCTACCGTGCACATACCGCTTAAAGACGTGCCCGGCGCCCTCACCCAGCAGATGATTGCCGAAACGGTGGAAATCACCGCGCGCGAGTTGCGTGACTCCTTTGGCATTTCAACACCGCGCATTGCCGTTACCGGCCTCAATCCTCACGCCGGTGAGGAGGGTACGCTGGGCCGCGAGGAGATCGAGACAATTGCGCCGGCCGTCAGGACACTGAAGGCAAGCGGATTGGATGTGACGGGTCCGCTTCCCGCAGACGCTATATTTCAGGAGAGAATACGGACCCAATATGATGCAATCGTCGCGATGTATCATGATCAGGCGCTGATTCCGGCGAAAACGCTGGCCTTCGACTCCACGGTGAATGTCACGCTGGGCCTGCCCATTGTCCGAACCAGCCCGGACCACGGGACGGCCTACGAGCTTGCCGGCAGCGGCAAGGCAAACCCCGGCAGCTTAATTGAATCGCTGAAGCTGGCGGCCGCCATGGCCGCCCGCAGAATGGCGCCCGCGTGACCGGCACTCCCGATGGCCTGCCGCCGCTGAGCGAGGTCATTCGCGCCCATGGCCTGTCCGCGCGCAAGGGGCTGGGGCAGAATTTCATTCTTGATCTGAACCTGACGCGGCGCATCGCGCGCGCCGCCGGTCCGCTGGACGCGGTAAACATTGTCGAAATCGGCGCCGGCCCCGGCGGGCTGACGCGTGCCCTGCTGCTTGAGGGCGCGGCCAAAGTCTACGCTGTCGAGCGCGACGAGCGGTGCCTTCCCGCACTCGAGGAAATCGCTTCGCATTATCCTGGCCGGGTGGAGATTTTGCGCGGCGATGCCCTCGAAATGGATTTGAGCGAACTCGCCCCCTCCCCGGCCCGAATTGTCGCCAACCTCCCCTATGGAGCTTCAACCGAACTGCTTGCCCGCTGGCTCACCACGGAGCCCTGGCCGCCCTGGTATGACCGGATGGTCCTGATGTTTCAGCGCGAAGTCGCCGAGCGCATCGTGTCGGCGCCCGGCTGCAAAGCATTTGGCCGCCTGTCCGTTCTGGCGCAGTGGCGCACGTCGCCCCGCAAACTGCTCAACCTGCCGCCCCGGGCCTTTACGCCGGCGCCGAAGGTCGATTCTACCCTCGTTGAATTTGTCCCCGTGCCGGAGCCTGAACCGGCAGGGTCCTGCGCAGCCCTGCAACAGGTGGTGGCAACCGCCTTTGGACAGCGCCGTAAAATGTTGAGGAAAAGTCTTAGGAGTCTGATGCAGGAGCCTGAAAAAACTTTGGAAAGTATCGGCATCGACCCGTCGCTGCGCGCCGAAGCGCTGAGCGTCTCCGAGTTTTGCGCACTCGCACGTATATGGCATGCAAATAATTGAGGTTTTTCAATTGGTTTTCAGGTTGCTCTAAAGTTTTTTCTGAATATCGCGCACGAAATCCGCAAGCCCTGTCCGGCGGTCCCGCTTGAGCCGCTCGGCAGCCAGGATCGCGCGCAGTTCCTGAAGCGATTCCTCTATCTCGCTGTTAATGACGACATAATCATACTCATCCCAATGCTGGAGCTCGTTGGACGCCCCGGCCATGCGGCGTTTCACCACCTCCGGGGAGTCCTGCGCCCTGCCCTTTAACCGCGTTTCCAGAGCTTCTGCGGATGGGGGAAGGATGAATATGGTGACAAGGTCCTTGGGTGCGGTCTTGGTCAGATTCTCCGCGCCCTGCCAATCGATGTCGAAGAGAATGTCGCGCCCTGCCTGGAGCGCTCGCTCGACCGGCGCCCTGGGCGTCCCGTATGAATGGTCAAAAACCAGCGCCCATTCGAGCAAATCTCCCTTGTCGCGCAACAGGGAGAACTCCTCCTGGGTCACGAAGATATAGTCCTTTCCTTCGGTCTCGCCGGGGCGCTTGGGGCGTGTTGTTACGGACACCGACATTTCAATGCCGGCTTCCGCCCGCAGCAGTTCGCGCGCAAGTGTGGTCTTGCCTGCTCCTGACGGAGAGGAAAGGACCAGCATCAGACCGCGCCGTTCAATCTTGGGATGCCCCTCACTCAATGTTCTGCACCTGCTCCCGCATCCGGTCGATCGCCGTCTTGAGCGCCAAACCGGCCTGAGTGACATCGATGTCGTTCGATTTCGAGCAAATTGTGTTGGCCTCGCGGTTGAATTCCTGCGCCAGAAATTCAAGACGCCGCCCGACCGGCTTATCATTCCGGAGCAGTTCGCGCGCAGCCTCGCAATGCGCCCTGAGCCGGTCAAGCTCTTCCTTCACGTCTGCTTTCGCGGCCAGCAGAACAGCCTCCTGATACAGGCGCTGTTCATCAAGCTGCGGCGCTTCACCGATCAGCTTCTCAATCCGCTCCCGCAATCGGTTATTGATAGCCTCGGGCGTGCATGATGGGGCGCGCTCAATCGTTCCGACAAGCTCTTCGATCTCGTCGACATGAGAGGAGATGGCCGATGCAAGATGCTCGCCCTCGGCCATACGTGCCGTGACGACCTGAAGAAGCAAATCCTTCAGGTCTGACAGGATTGCTTCCTGTCTTTCTTTTTCAGCGCTCTCATCTTCCTCCAGTTCCGTTGTTTCAATCACCCCGCGCAGGGACAGCAATCCGTCGAGCGTCGGCGCCGCCGCATCCACAAGCTCGCGCGCGCGTTCCGCCGCCTGGACCACCTGCCTGAACAGCACTTCGTTGAGCTGGGCGGCCGTTTCCCCGGAATCACGCTGTACGGAGAGCGCCAGCGCACAATTTCCCCTGGCCAGATATTTTTTGCATGTGTCGCGAACGGTTTGCTCAATCGCCTCATATCCAGGCGGCATGCGCAACCGGACATCAAGCCCGCGCCCATTCACGGTGCGCGCTTCCCATTGCCATGAATGGTGACCGAGGCGGCCTTCGCCGCGTGCGAACCCCGTCATGCTCTTCAACGCCATTCTTAGAAGTCCCGCCCGATTGCCGCCATTGGCGGAAAGCCAATCCCCTGCCCGCACCTTATGTGAGTCGCGCGCCTAAAGGCGAGACTGTATGCCGTGCCGGCCGGGCCAACAAGGCGCGGGGACAGACGGAGAGTTCCTGCTTGAAGTCTTCACGCCGGCACCTAGAGCATGATCCATTCAGCGCGCCGGCTTGCGCTTCGGCGGCGGAGGCGCCGCACCCGCTGCACCGGAGGACTGCACCGCCAGCGCCGAAGCAGCGGCGGCATTCGCCTCAGCAGGTGACCGCATCAGCAAAGGCACTCCACCATCGGGCGGCGGCAAGGAGATGGTGAGGCCCTCAATGAGACTGCCGCTCACTCCGCCAGGCGCAGTCTCCGCCGACAAGTTGGAAATAACCGGCTGTTCGAATTGGGAATTGTTTGACGCTGTCCCCGCTACCGGCAATGAGGGAGTTGCGGCCGCAACGGGTCCGCCGGCTGTCGCCTGACCGCTCGCGCCGGCTTCAGCAGCGGCCTTGGCTTCGGCTTTCGCTTTCGCGCGGCGTTCGCGTTCTATTTTACGCCACTGGCTCACATTCTGGTTGTGTTTGGCGAGTGTGGGAGAGAAAGCGTGCCCGCCGGTCCCGTCGGCAACGAAGTAAAGATCCTTTGTGTCCGCAGGATTTAGAACCGCCTCGATTGCCGCGCGGCCGGGGTTGGCGATCGGCGTCGGAGTGAGGCCCTTGATCTTGTATGTATTATAGGGTGTCGGCTTTTCGAGCTCACTCTTCAGGATGCCCCGGCCGAGCGAAGCTTTCCCCCCCACAAGCCCGTAAATGATGGTCGGGTCGGACTGAAGCCGAATGCCCTTTCTCAGGCGATTTACAAAAACACCGGCAATCCGGGAGCGTTCGTCCGCGCGGGCCGTTTCCTTCTCGACTATCGAAGCCAGGATGATGGCCTCTTTCGGTGTCTTGACCGGCAAACCGGGCTGCCGCTTTTCCCATAAGCGGTTTACGAACTTGCGCTGCTCCGCCTGCATCCGGTCAATCAGCTCCTGCCGCGTCATGCCGCGCGAGAATTTATAGGTATCGGGAAGCATACTGCCTTCGGGTGGAATTTCGGATACTTCCCCCTTGAGCATTTCATGCGCATTCAATCGAGCGACAATTTGCTCGCTGGTCAGGCCTTCTGGAATGCTGACCTTGTAAAGCACGGCGCGGCCTTCAACCAGCTTGTCGAGCACAAAGCGCATGCTGGAGCGTTTGCGTATTTCATACTCACCCGCTTTCAACCGTTCCTGCACCTTGAAGTAGATCACACTGGCCACGAAAATCCGCCGGTCGGAGATGATGCCTTCCCGCTCCAGGCGTTCCGCTATGGCATTGACCCCTTCGCCCTTGGGAATGACAAACACAGTTGTATGTTCAAGCGGCCCGTTCTTATCGAACTGCTGTTTGGCGAAATAGAACAGACCTCCAACACCGATCAGGCCGATGACAAGCAAACTCATCAGCCCGTTTACCAGGACAAAAATGGGATGTGTACGACGGCGCCGGCGTCCGCTCGGCGGCTCCGGCGCGCGCGCAGGCTCCAGAACTTCAGCCGGGCTGCGCGGCCGCGCATTATCATGGAGATCGTCATTGGCGGCGCTTATGGCCTGCGCCGCGCGAATGAACTCCTGATCCGGACTATCGCCGTGATTCGACATAACCGACTTATACCTTTTTCCAATATGAAAGGTTCCATTGCAAATATGGCGAAAGGACGGATGACGCAGAAGGGAATGTAAGTATTTGCGGCGGTCAGGTTTCGACGCGGCGAAAAACAAGCGAGGCGTTCGTCCCGCCAAATCCGAAGGAATTGCTCAGGACCGTATTGATTTCCCGCTCGCGCGCCTCATGCGGCACAAGATCGACAACGGTGGCCACCGACGGCTTGTCCAGATTAAGCGTCGGAGGCGCGACATTGTCCCGTATGGACAATACGGAGAAGATCGCCTCGACCGCGCCGGCCGCCCCCAACAAGTGCCCGATTGCGGACTTCGTCGCCGACATCGAGAGCTTGCCGGCGGCATTGCCGAACAGCCGTTCGATGGCGGCCAGTTCGATTTCATCGCCCATCGGCGTTGATGTGCCATGAGCGTTGACATAGTCAATATCGGCAGGTTCGATGCCGGCGCGCTTTATCGCCGCCTTCATGCATCGCATCGCGCCATCCCCCGATTCCGCCGGAGCGGTGATGTGGAAGGCATCGCCGCTGAGACCATATCCTATCACTTCGCCATAAATCTTCGCGCCGCGATTGCGCGCATGCTCAAGTTCCTCCAGCACGACAATGCCCGCCCCCTCGCCCATAACAAATCCGTCACGGTCTTCATCATAGGGGCGCGAAGCGCGCTCCGGCTCATCGTTGAAATGTGTCGAAAGCGCCCGGCAGGCGGCAAACCCGGCGATCGACAGGCGGCAAACCGGCGACTCCGCGCCTCCGGCAACCATCACATCGGCATCATCCAGCGCAATAAGCCGCGCGGCATCGCCAACCGCATGGGTGCCTGTCGAACAGGCCGTCACCACCGCGTGGTTGGGGCCCTTTAACTGATGACGAATGGAGACATAGCCGGAACACAGATTGATCAAGCGGCCGGGAATAAAGAATGGGCTGACCCGCCGCGGGCCTTTTTCCGCCAGCAGCAGCGAGGTTTTCTCAATGCCCTGCAGCCCGCCGATACCTGAACCGATCAAAACGCCGGAACGCGCCTGATCGTCATAACTTTCCGGGTGCCAGTCCGCGTCGTCAAGGGCTTGCGCGGCGGCGGCCACGGCAAAGATTATGAAGTCATCGACCTTGCGCTGATCCTTCGGCTCCATCCAGTCGTCGGGATTAAAGCTGTTGCCGGACCCGTCACCGCGCGGAATTTCGCACGCAACCTGGCAGGACAAATCCGAAACGTCGAAGGATTCGATACGGCGTGCGGTATTTTCGCCCGCAATAAGGCGCGACCAGGACTCTTCAACCCCGCAGCCAAGGGGCGAAACCAATCCCAGTCCCGTAATGACAACACGTCGCATAATCGTTCAATCCACCTGAGCAGACACGCGGTTTCCCCACAAATCGCGCGACTGGAATCCGGACATGCCTGATAGCGGCCGCAACAAGCCCCAACCGTTCCAGCCCTAGGGTCAGGACTCATTAATGGTATGCAATTGCGTTTCTTCAGGAGGGTCCGAATACTGGAAAACAAGCGCAAGATCAGGCTCATGCCTTTTCAAGTATTGTCTGGCAGTAGGCGGGCCCTCCTGAACAAACCCTGCGGGCGTGATGGATTTTGCCCCTGAGTGCATTGGAAAGGCTTGAAAACCGGGCAGGTTATCTCAAGCCTTTCCGCTTTCTCAGCGGCAAGATCCATTACGCATAATGGATACCATTAATGGATCCTGACCCTAGTGTCTTAGAGGATATTCAGCTTGGTGTCTTCTGAGGATCGGCACTGCCGAAAAAAAGACTAGGAGCTGTTCTTCTCGAGAAATTTGACGGCGTCGCCAACCGTCAAAATAGTTTCCGCGGCATCATCCGGTATTTCGCAACCGAATTCTTCCTCGAAAGCCATCACCAGCTCAACCGTATCAAGACTGTCTGCTCCAAGATCGTCGATAAAACTGGCGCCTTCGGACACTTTGCCCGCCTCGACACCCAGATGTTCAACGACGATTTTGCTTACGCGTTCTGCAATGTCACTCATATTCTTGCCTCACCATAGCCGTTCTCAATTCCCGTCATATCGCGTCTTGTGAAAAGTTCAAGCTGCGATACTCCAAATTCAGCATTAAGCCAAGCGGCTGGTTCCCCGGAAATTGGACAGCTGGCTGCCCCTCGTTTCAACTGAGTGGCCGCTAGTTAACACAATTTTTTCTGGATGACCAGAAACCCCTATGCGGTCCAAACCATGCCAATTCAGGCGCATTGGCCGTACAAATAATCTACACCATCACCATGCCGCCATTCACATGAATGGTGTGGCCCGTTACGTAACCGGCCTCATCGCTCGCCAGGTAGAGCGCCGCTGACGCCACATCCTCCGGCTTGCCGAAATTGCTTGCCGGAATCGCACTGGCGATAGCCGCCAACTGCTTTTCGTTCAATGCCGCCGTCATGGGTGTCTCAATAAATCCCGGCGCAATGCAATTCGCCGTAATACCGCGTGTCGCCACCTCCCGGGCAAGCGACTTTGTCATACCGATCAATCCGGCCTTGGAAGCGGAATAGTTTGCCTGGCCGGGATTGCCGATCATGCCGCTGATCGAGGCGATGTTGACGACGCGCCCGTAGCGGCGGCGCATCATGCCCCGCAACGCACCCCGGGTCAGCGAAAACACCGACGTCAGGTTGATCTCAATGACATCATCCCACTCTTCATCGCTCATGCGCAAATAGAGGTTGTCCCTGGTGATGCCCGCATTGTTGACCAGAATGTCCAGTTGCCCGAGCGTCTCGTCAGCCTGCGTGGCCAGCTTCGCGACGGCCTCCCGGTCGCGCAGATCACATGGCAGCGTGTAAACACGCTCGCCCAGCTCGTCCGCCAACTCTTTCAGACGTTCCTCGCGTGTGCCGGAAATTGCCACGGTTGCACCGGCGCGATGCAGATCGCGTGCGATCGCGGCTCCGATGCCACCGCTTGCACCGGTAACCAGCGCTCCCTTGCCGGTTAAATCAAACATGTACCGATCCCCTTACCTCAAGCGCCCGCCGTGAGGGCTTGCGCCGCCGCATCTATCTCGTCCGGCGTACCAACAGGTTTTGCTTCCAGAGAGCGCTCAATGCGCCTTGCCAGCCCGGTCAGCACCCTCCCCGAGCCAATTTCGTAAAGCGTCGTGACGCCGGCCCCCGCCATATAGGCCACAGACTCCCGCCACCGCACAAGACCCGTGACCTGTTCCACCAGGCGAGCCCGAATATCCTCCGGATCGCAAATCTCTCCGGCCACCACATTCGCGATCAGCGGCACGGCCGGAGCCCTGATTTCAACCCCCGCCAGCGATCCCGCCATGACGTCCGCCGCGGGCTGCATCAACGCACAATGAAACGGGGCGCTCACCGGAAGCAGCACGGCACGGCGCGCGCCAAATTCAGACGCCATCTCGACGGCGCGCTCCACCGCCGCCCTGGTCCCCGATACAACGACTTGCCCCGGCGCATTGTCGTTTGCGGCCTGACAGACATCGCCTTGCGCGGCGGCCTCGGCCAGTTTGCGCGCATCCGCCATATCCAGCCCCAGAAGCGCGGCCATCGCGCCTTCGCCAACGGGCACCGCGGCCTGCATGGCCTGGCCGCGTATTTTCAGCAAACGCGCCGTATCGGCGAGGCTCAGGGACCCGGCGGCGCAAAGCGCGGAATATTCGCCCAGCGAGTGTCCCGCGACGAATTTTGCCTTGTCTTTGAGAAAAATACCCTTGTCGCGTTCAAGCACGCGCATCAGCGCCAGCGAAACGGCCATCAAGGCCGGCTGCGCGTTTTCGGTCAGCGTCAAGGTATCGGCCGGGCCGTCCCATATGATCTGCGAAAGATTCTGGCCGAGTGCTTCGTCGACCTCCTCGAAAACGAGCCGCGCACTCTCATAGGCCTGGGCCAGTTCGGCGCCCATGCCGACCTGCTGGCTCCCCTGTCCAGGAAAAGTGAATGCAACGCTCATTCAGGCATACCGGGTGGATTGGTGCCGGAGGCGATAACCCGCCATTCCGGATGCGAATTTTCGCGCCAAAAACACCGTTTCACCAGGTCCTGTCAAGCGCCGCATCGCCATATTGCCGGCCGCAACGCGCAATCGCCATAAACCAGCGCCCCTTCGCGGCAGCTTTACAGGTTGCAATGGACCGGCAAATGCGTATAAGTGCGCCGCATCACAGGCCCCGGCCGGAGGCTGAACGGAAGGCGTGAGCTTTCCCCTGTTTCCGCTCTTTCGGGTCAACTTTTGAGCCTTTCCTGAATGACTATTGGGGCTCAAAGAGGCTTAGCGCCCGGGCCAGGCGTAATATTAAGGAAAGGCAGCGATTTATGCCACTCTACGAACACATATTCCTCGGCCGCCAGGATATTTCCGCGCAGCAATTCGAGGGATTGATCGAAACCTACCAGACCATAATCACGGAAAATGGCGGATCGGTCGCCAAGACGGAATATTGGGGCCCCAAAATCCTGGCCTACAAGATCAAGAAGAACCGGAAAGCCCATTTTGCCCTCATGGACATTGACGCGCCGCATGAAGCCGTTGCGGAGATGGAGCGGCAGATGGGAATTTCCACGGACGTCATTCGCTTTTTGACTCTGCGGGTTGACGAGCACGAGACCGGGCCATCGGCGATGATGAAGCGCGGCGACCGCGATGACCGGCGCGGCGGGCGGCGTGACCGCGATGGCGGCCGGCGCGAGCGCGGTGGCGCACCCCGCCCAAGAGATCGCGGCGCCGAGACGCCGACGGTACAGGCAAAAGACAGCAACGCCGAATCATCCGCTGACAAAAGCGATGCCGGCAAGGCTGCCGAAGGCGGCGACGCCAAGGCTGAGGAGTAAGACATGGCCCCTTCACCTGGACGCCGTCCGTTCTATCGCAGGCGCAAGACATGTCCGTTCTCCAGCGACTCGGCGCCGAAGATCGACCACAAGGATATCCGCTTGCTGCAGCGCTATGTTTCCGAGCGCGGCAAGATCGTACCGAGCCGGATCACGGCCGTGTCCGCGAAGAAACAAAGAGAACTGGCGAAAGCCATCAAACGCGCCCGTTTTCTTGGTCTTGTGCCCTATCTGATAAAGTAGCCGAGACCTGATAAAACAGACTGGGGCCGGCGCGGGCACAGTCGACTGGTTGGGGTGGCAGATGATTGACCGCCTCTAACCGCACTTATTAAGGCGGGACAGCTTACGGCATGAATTCACCATTCCTTATAGGCATTGGCGCGGGGCTTGTGTCCGCGGTTCTGTTCGCATCGACAATGACCGGGTCGGCGCTGGCAATGATGCTCTTTTATATCACCGCCCTGCCCGGATTTCTTGCCGGGCTGGGTTGGGGAACGACCGCCGCGATAACCGCGGCCGTGACCGGCACGGCGCTCACTGCCGTTCTGCTGGCGCCGCTCGCCGGCCTTGGCTATTTCCTGACGCTCGGGCTTCCGATTGCCATATTGTGCCATCTGGCGCTGCTTGCCCGTCCGGGAAACAAAACGGGCGGAGACAGCGGCCAGGCCGCCGCCATGGAATGGTATCCCCCTGGGCGAATTATTGCCTGGACCGCGTTGATGGCCGGTGGCGTGGCGGCATTGAGCGTTCCGTTATTCGGGATGGATGTGGAAACATACCGGGCCAATCTTCAGCAGATCCTGGACAAGACCTTCCTCAATCAACTGCCTGGAGGCACACCCCCAGGCATGAGCAAGGAGCAGATGGGGCCGGTTATCGAGCTTCTCATCCGCGCACTACCGGCTGCCTCGGCCATCGTGTGGCTCGCGATCATGCTCTTGAATATGTGGACCGCCGCCAAAATCGCGGCCGCATCCGGCCGCTTGATCCGCCCCTGGCCGGACCTGACAATGATGAGCTATCCGGGGCCGCTCGCGCTCGGGTTTGTGGCCGCGCTGCTTGGCACCTTCACACCCGGCATACTCGGTATTGTCGCGACCGGTTTTGCGGGCGCGTTTCTGGTGGCCTATGTCCTGCTCGGCCTTGTGGTGCTGCATGTCATGGCGCGCCAGTCTCCCTTCCGGCACATCATTATCGGAACCCTGTATCTCGGAATATTTCTGTTTGGCTGGGTCGCCCTGGTCGTCGCCATGATTGGTATCGGCGACCCCATTTTCAAACTAAGGGAGCGAACCCTTGGCAAGAACACGAACCCGCCGCCTGACAATGACTAAGAAATAAAGAGACAAACGATCCAAACCTCCATGGAGAGAACCAATGCAAGTCATATTGCTTGAGCGAATCGGAAAGCTCGGACAGATGGGCGATACCGTTACCGTCAAGGACGGATACGCCCGCAACTATCTGCTGCCACAGGGCAAGGCACTGCGGGCATCGGAGACCAACAAGCTGCGCTTCGAACAGGATCGCGTGCAGCTTGAAGCCCGCAATCTGGAGCTTAAGAAAGAAGCCGACAGCGTTGCTGAAAAGCTGAACGGCCAAATTTTCATTGCCATTCGCCAGGCCGGCGACACGGGCCAGCTCTATGGTTCGGTCTCCACCCGTGACATTGCCGCTATCGTAACCGAGGCCGGCTATTCCATCTCCCGCAACCAGGCACAGCTCGACACGGCCATCAAGAATCTCGGCCTCCACCCGGTCAGCATCACGCTCCACCCGGAAGTCATCGTGTCGGTCACCGTCAATGTGGCGCGCTCCGAGGAAGAAGCCAGACGCCAGGCCCGCGGCGAAGACGTCACCGCGCAGGACGATGACTTCGAGGACCAGGACGCAATTTCCACAGAAGAAGTCTTCGAGGATGAAGAGCTGTCCAAACAGGCGGAAGAAGCGCTTGAAGCGGAAGCCGATTTGGATAGCGCGGAAACGTCCGCGCAAGAGTCTGGAGCAGATAGCGGAGATACGTCCCGGGATGCGGCAAAAGACGAGCCCGATGAGGAAGCGGCCGGAAAGGAAGATTAGTCTCTCCGGCGAGAGACCGGGACAAACCCCGATTCAGGACGTGCAATCCCGCAACAGGCGCGCGCGTAAATTCCCGCTCCTGATTCGGCGCCGCAGCGCAAGCTCAGGTTTGACAAATTCCCGTAATACACAGAATGCGAGAATTTATCGTCTGACCGGCGCTCTTTGAGATTTCGCGAATCAATTTTGGGCGTATTGTCCAAACAATGGAAACTGCCCAAACAAATATCGCCAGCCTGGTTGAAACGGAGGATGCCCCCTTCCGCGCCGCGCCGCATAACATTGAGGCGGAGCAGGCGCTGCTGGGCGCGATCCTCGTGAACAACGACGCCTGCGACAAGGTGTCGAGCTTTCTGAGGGAAGAACATTTTTTCGATCCGCTGCACGGGCGGGTGTATGAAGTCGCGCAGAAGCTGATTTCCGCCGGCAAGCGCGCCTCGCCAATCACTCTCAAGACATTCTTCGAGAATGAAGAACCGTTAGCCGCGGATTTGACGGTACCGCAATATCTGGGGCGCCTGTCCGCCAATGCCACGACGGTTATCAACGCGGAGGATTATGGCCGCACCGTTTATGATCTCGCGATCCGCCGCGACCTTATCGTCATCGGCGAGGATCTGGTCAATGTCGCCTATGATTCACCGGTCGAGGCCCCCCCAGGGGTTCAGATAGAAGAGGCCGAGCAGCGGCTTTTCGAGCTTGCCGAGACCGGCAAATACGGCTCCGGCTTCGAACCCTTCACCGATGCGCTCACCGCAGCCATAGACATGGCGGCCAACGCCTACCGCCGTGATGGCGGCCTGAGCGGTATTGCCACCGGGTTCAAGGACCTGGATGAAAAAATGGGCGGGTTGCAGCCCTCCGATTTGCTCATTATCGCCGGGCGGCCGTCCATGGGCAAAACGGCGCTCGCCACCAACATCGCCTATCATGTCGCGCGCGCCCACAAGACGGAGCGGCGGCCCGATGGCAGCGAAGAGACTGTCGACGGCGCCGTCGTCGGCTTCTTCTCCCTCGAAATGTCATCGGAGCAGCTCGCCACCCGCATCATCGCCGAGCAATCCACTATTCCGTCCGAACGCATTCGCCGCGGCAAGATCAACAAGGACGAGTTCGACCGCCTTGTCGAGGCCTCGCAGAACCTGCAGGCCCTGCCGCTCTATATCGACCAGACCGGCGGTATTTCCATAGCCCAGCTGGCGGCGCGCGCGCGCCGGCTGAAGCGTCAAAAGAATCTCGGGCTTGTTATCGTCGACTATCTGCAATTGCTATCGGGCTCCTCCCGGCGCTCCTCGGACAGCCGTGTTCAGGAAATCACCGAAATCACGACACGGCTGAAAGCCCTCGCCAAGGAGCTCGATGTCCCGATCATCGCCCTTTCGCAGCTCTCTCGTCAGGTAGAGAACCGCGAGGACAAGCGCCCGCAACTCGCGGACTTGCGCGAATCAGGATCTATCGAGCAGGACGCAGATGTGGTTATGTTCGTGTTTCGCGAGGAATATTATGTGGAGCGCCGCGAACCTCGCCCGGGCACGCCGGAACATATAACCTGGATGGATGAAATGGAGCAGGTGGAAGGCCTTGCCGATGCGATCATCGCCAAACAGCGCCATGGCCCGACGGGCACGGTGCGCATGCAATTCCAGGCCGATGTCACGCGGTTCAGCGATTTTTCCGGCTCCGCCCGTCTGCCAGAGCGCCGAGACTAAGCGCGCGCCACCTGCCCTCTCCCATGGTTTTTGACCCCCGCAAAGCAGCAGACCCCACCGCCACATCGCTCCTGACCATCGACCTTGCCGCGCTGAGGGCCAACTACGCCACGCTGCGCGACCAAGCCAAGGGCAGCGAATGCGCGGCCGTCATCAAGGCAAACGCCTATGGGACGGGCGCTGAACAGGCCGTCCGCGCGCTTTCGAAGGAGGGTTGCGGAACCTATTTCGTCGCCACCTTCGCGGAAGCCGAAACCATCCGCGCCGCGGCCCGCGAAGCCACCATATATGTCCTGGACGGTTTCTTTTCCGGGTCCGGTCCGGCGTTCGCCGAAAAGGCCGTCCGGCCCGTGCTCTCCAGCCTTGCCGAGATACAGGACTGGGCGGCGTTTTGCCGGGAGCGGGATCAGCCCCTGCCCGCCGCGCTTCAGTTCGATACCGGCATGAACCGGCTCGGCATGCCGCACGGCGAGGTCGAGCAACTGGCCGCGGAACCCGAATTACTCGCATCCTTCGCCCCGGCTCTCCTCATGAGCCATCTGGCCTGCGCGGACGAACCCGGCCATCCGCTCAATGAAGCCCAGCTCAAAGCATTTGAAGCCTGCCGCGCGATGCTGCCGGCGTGCCGCGCATCCTTCGCCAACTCCGCCGGGATATTCTTGGGCGCCCGCTACCATTTCGACCTCGTGCGCCCCGGTTTCGCCCTCTATGGCGGCAAGGCGGCAGAGGGGCGCGAAGCGCTGCGAAGAGTCATTCGCCTCGAGGCCCGGATCGTGCAGGTTCACGACGCGCGGGCGGGGACAAGCGTCGGCTATGGTGCGGACCAGAGCCTTTCGCGTCCCACGCGGATCGCAACACTGGCCATCGGCTATGCGGACGGCATTTTCCGCGCGCTGGGAGCGCGCGAGGGACAATCCGGCTTTACGGCCTATATCGGCGGCCATGCGGCGCCTGCGCTGGGACGTATATCCATGGACCTGATTACCCTCGACGTCACGGACATACCCGAAGGCCTTGCGCACAGGGGGGCCTGGGCTGAGATTATCGGAGAGCATGTCAGCGTCGACGATCTGGCTGCGCGGGCCGGTACGATCGGCTATGAGATGCTCACAAGCCTCTCATCGCGGGCACAGCGTATTTATACCGGATCAGAGGCAAGATAGGCGTCATGGCAAGAGCGACAACAGCCTATGTTTGCCAGGAATGCGGCGCCAGCACCGCGCAATGGTCAGGCAAATGCCCCGGCTGCTCGGCTTGGAATACTCTGGTTGAGGAGGTCACGAGCAAAAGCGGACCGGACAGAACCCCCACCGGCGGCAAGGTTGTCGCGCTGCAAACTCTCGATGCGGAGGTGCCCGACGCGCCCCGCATTTCAAGCGGATTGGCGGAACTCGACCGCGTCATAGGCGGCGGGCTTGTCCCCGGCTCGGCCATTCTGGTTGGCGGCGACCCCGGCATTGGAAAGTCAACGCTTCTTCTTCAGGCCGCCGCGGCGCTGGCGAACTCCGGCCATACGGCGATTTATTTCTCCGGAGAGGAAGCAACCGCGCAAGTTCGCCTGCGTGCGGAACGCCTTGGCATCGCTTCGGCCCCGGTTGGTCTGGGCGCGGAAACAGGGCTTGCGCATATCCTCAAGACCCTGAGCGGGAAAGAGACCGCGCCCGATCTTGTCATTATCGATTCCATTCAGACCCTGTGGTCGGATCAGCTGGAATCGGCGCCCGGCACCGTTTCCCAGGTCCGCGCCTGCGCGCAAACCCTTGTGCGCTATGCGAAGCGCTCGGGCGCGGCAATCGTGCTCGTCGGTCACGTCACCAAGGACGGGCAGATCGCCGGCCCCAAGGTGGTCGAGCATATGGTCGATACCGTGCTCTATTTCGAAGGCGACGGCGCGCATCAGTACCGGATTCTCAGGGCTGTCAAGAACCGGTTCGGCCCGAGCGACGAAATCGGCGTTTTCGAGATGCGCGGCGATGGACTTCGCGAAGTCGCCAACCCTTCTGAATTGTTTCTCGGAGAGCGGGACAATACGAGCCCGGGCGCCGCCGTTTTCGCCGGCATGGAGGGAACGCGCCCGATCCTGGTTGAAATACAGGCCCTGGTCGCGCCCTCGCCACTGGGAACGCCGCGGCGCGCGGTGGTGGGGTGGGACTCAAGCCGCCTCGCCATGGTGCTGGCGGTCCTCGATACCCGCTGCGCCCTGCAACTGGGGACGCATGACGTTTACCTCAATGTGGCGGGCGGCCTGAAAATTACCGACCCCGCCGCGGACCTGGCTGCGGCGGCTGCCCTCGTTTCGTCTTTTTGTGGTGTTGCGCTCCCTGCCGGTAACATCTATTTCGGCGAGGTGAGCCTGTCGGGCGCCATTCGGCCCGTCGGCCATATGTCGGGACGCCTGAAAGAAGCGGAGAAACTCGGCTTCACGGCCGCCACCGTCCCGGCCAAGCTTGGCGAGGATACCGGGGGCACCGGATTGCAACTGGACACCATAGCGCATCTGTCGGATTTAACAGCCAGGCTGGCTCCCCCAGAGCGGGCATAGGAGGACCAGAACTCCCTACCACCCCTGTTCGTTGTGAGTAGTGCTCATGCGCCTGTTGCCTTTACCCCGCACTACCGCCTAATAACGTGCCAATCGTGTTAAAGTTCCGCCTTCCGAAAGGACACTGCATATGCCGTTTTCCTGGCTCGACATCATACTTGCCGCGATCATGCTCGTTTCGGGCTTCCTGGCAATGTTCCGCGGTTTGACGCGCGAAGTCCTATCGATCCTTTCGTGGGCGGTCGCCGCGCTGGCCACGCTCTTCTTCTTTCCCAAATATCAGGCGCAGGCCCGGGTTTATATCGAACCGGCGCTTCTCGCCGATGCGGTTCTGGCGGGCGGTATCTTTCTCGTCGTTCTCATTATCGTCAGTCTCATCACGGTCAGGATTTCCGATGGCGTTCTGGACAGCCGCATCGGCGCGCTCGACCGTACGCTCGGGTTCGTTTTTGGCCTGGCGCGCGGTCTTGTGCTGGTTGTCATCGCCTATCTGTTCTTCACATGGCTGGTGCCCGAAGACACCCAGCCGGAGTGGATCAAAAATGCCCGCTCCCTGCCCATATTGAAACAGACGGGGGCCGGCATCGTATCGCTGCTGCCCGAGGATCCCGCATCCGCCATTCCCGGCCTGCAGAAGCAAGAGGAACCAGCAACAACACCGCCGCCGCCGCTGGCCCCGGTCGATCCGGACAAGCGCTCCAGCATCGATGGCTCCGGTATGGCCGATGGTGTAAGAGTGGCAAATATTCCCCAACCCGGTCATACTGCCGCCGGGCAATGACAAGAGCCAGACCGTGCAGCAAAAAGCAGCCAGGCACGTGAGCACAAAACCACATAACAAGACCGGACTGCGGGTCGCCTGCGGCGTGTTCGGTATTTTCGATCATGACGACGCGGCGGCCCTGACGGCGCTTGGCCTTCATGCGTTGCAGCATCGAGGCCAGGAAGCGGCTGGTATCGTGTCCTTCGACGGCAAGCATTATCACTCCGAGCGCCGCATGGGCCTGGTTGGCGATCATTTCACCAAGCAGGGGATTATCGACCGCCTCAAAGGCCGCTACGCAACCGGGCATGTGCGCTACTCCACAACCGGCGATACGATAGCGCGCAATATCCAGCCCCTGTTTTGCGATCTCGATGCGGGCGGATTCGCCCTGTGTCACAATGGCAACCTGACAAACGCCCTCACGGTGCGCAAACAGCTCATCAAGAAAGGGGCGATCTTCCAGTCCACCTCGGACACCGAGGTCATTATCCATCTGATCGCACGCAGCGCGAAGCGGACCTTCGCCGAGCGGTTCATCGATGCAATTCTGCAAATCGAAGGTGGCTATGCGCTCGTGGGTCAGACCAACAAGAAGCTGATTGGCGCGCGCGATCCGCTGGGCATCAGACCGCTGGTGCTTGGACAGCTTGACGGCTCTTATGTGCTGGCTTCCGAAACATGCGCTTTTGATATCATCGGCGCCAAATTCGTCCGCGAAGTCGACAATGGCGAGGTGGTTATCATCACCAAGGACGGCATTGAGAGCCATCGCCCCTTCCCCAAACGCGCAGCCCGCCCCTGCATCTTCGAATATATCTATTTCGCCCGCCCCGATTCCATCGTCGGCGGGCGCTGCGTTTACGAAATCCGGAAGGAAATGGGCAAGCAGCTTGCCCGTGAATCCGGTGTCGATGCGGATGTCATCGTGCCGGTTCCCGATTCAGGCGTTCCCGCGGCAATCGGATACGCCCGGGAATCGGGCATACCTTTTGAGCACGGCATCATCAGAAACCATTATGTGGGGCGCACCTTCATTGAGCCGGAGCAGCAGATCCGCGCGCTTGGCGTGCGTCTGAAGCATTCGGCCACGCGCTGCGAAATCGAAGGCAAGCGCGTGGTGATGATTGATGATTCCATCGTCCGCGGCACAACGTCGGTCAAGCTTGTGCAGATGATGTTCGAAGCCGGCGCAAAAGAAGTTCACCTGCGCATTGCCAGCCCGCCGATCACGCATCCCGATTTCTACGGCATCGATACGCCCGACCAGGAAAAGCTCCTCGCCGCGACCCATGATCTGAAAAGCATGTGCAAATATATCGGCGCGGGCACGCTCGCCTTCCTCTCCGTCGAGGGCCTTTACAAATCCATGGGCTACGGCGCGCGAAATCCCGAAACGCCGCAATTCACCGATCATTGCTTTACCGGAGATTATCCCACGCGCCTGCGCGACCGGGAAGGGTCGGACATGCAGCAGCAGCTCTCCCTGCTGGCCGAAATCGGTTAGCGCGTGACCTCCTCTGCCACACCTGTCCGGGTCTGAACGCCCATGCCCGAACCCCGTTTGAAAAACCGTATTGCCCTTGTCACCGGGGCTTCGCGCGGCATCGGGCGGGCCGTCGCTCTCGCCTATGCGCGTGAAGGCGCCCATGTCATCGCCCTGGCGCGCAGCGCGGGCGCGCTGGAAGACCTCGACGATGAGATAAAGGACCTGGGCGCCACCGCGACGCTTCTGCGCCTGAACCTTACCCAGGGAGATAAAATCGACGCCCTGGGCCCGACAATTCTCGAGCGCTTCGGCCAGCTCGATATTCTGGTCGGCAATGCCGGGGTTCTCGGACCGCTTTCCCCTCTTGGACATATATCCGAGCGGGACTGGAATGAGGTTCTGGAAGTAAATCTGAGCGCCAACTGGCGTCTGATCCGCACGGCAGACCCGCTGCTGCGCCGATCCGATGCCGGGCGCGCCATATTCATCACATCCGGCGCCGCAAAAAAATGCCGGGCTTACTGGGGCCCTTACTCGATTTCAAAGGCGGCCCTGGAAGCACTGGTAAAAACCTACGCGGCCGAGGTGAGCGATTCCAGCGTAAGGGCCAATCTGATCAGTCCGGGCCCGGTGGCGACAGCCATGCGCGCCAAGGCCATGCCGGGCGAAGACCCGGCCACCTTGCCCAAACCTGAAGATCTGGCGGAAACTTTCGTGCAACTCGCCCTGCCGGAGTGCACCGACAATGGCAAGATTATTCAGTACAGATAGCGCCCTGGCGGGATTACCGGCCGCCGGTCTCCAGCACCATGCCATCATATGCGGGCTCAACGCCGCCCGGCAGCGTGCGGACAAGCGTGTCGTAATCCAGATCGGTATGCATGTGGGTCAGGATGGCCCGCTTCGGCTTGACCCGCCTGATTGCCTCCAGCGTTTCTTCAAGGCTGAAATGGCTGGGATGGGGCGTATGGCGCAGGGCATCCACAATCCATACATCCAAACCTTCGAGATATTTATAGGATTCTTCCGGCAGTGCATTGATATCGCAGGAATAAGCAATATCCCCGAAGCGGTATCCCACCGACATTATTTCTCCGTGATCCTGCTGGTAAGGCAGAACTTTAACTGCGCCGCCTTTTCCTGATATTTCAAACTCTTGGAAGAGTTTGATCGTGTGTTTGTTCAAGATAGGGGGGTATGCGCCTGCCGGCATAGCCTTGAAGCAATAAGCAAATCTTTCCTCCAGCACACTCCCGGTGCGCGCATCGCAATAGACATCGATCCGCGCCCTTCCGTTGAGGGCCACAACCCGCAAATCGTCGATCCCATGAGTGTGGTCCGCATGTTCATGGGTGTAGAGCACGCCATCAAGCCAGGAGACCCCGGCGCCGAGCAATTGCTGGCGCGCATCGGGAGACGTGTCCACCAGAACGCTCGTTCGGCCCTCGGCGCCGGACCGCTCCACCAGCATGGAACAGCGCAGACGATAGTTCTTCGGATTTGCCGGATCGCAATTGCCCCAGTCACCGCCGATGCGCGGAACGCCGCCCGAAGTGCCGCAGCCGAGAATGGTCAGCTTCAGCGTCATTCGGCGGCGTCCCCGGCGGGGGACGGCACGGTGGAGAAAAGCCGATGGAAATTCGCCGTTGTGACCCGCGCGATCTCCTGATCGCTGACGCCCTTGACCCCGGCAAGCCTGGCGGCGGTATGAACCACATTCGCCGGCTCATTCTTCCTGCCGCGCTTGGGTTCGGGAGAAAGATAGGGCGCGTCGGTTTCGACCAGCAGCCGGTCCATGGGGATGTTTGCCGCGATCTCACGCAGGGCATCTGATTTCTTGAAGGTCAGCACGCCGGAGAAGGATACATAAAGACCGAGCTCGACCCCGCGCCGGGCAAGCTCGGCGCCCGCGGTGAAACAATGCAGCACGGCGGTGAAGGGACCCCTGGCCATTTCTTCTTCGAGAATTCGCGCGGTGTCCCCGTCGGCGTCTCTTGTATGGATGACGAGCGGAAGGCCGGTCTCGCGCGCGGCGGCGATATGGGTGCGGAACCCCTTTTCCTGATCCTCGCGCGGCGCGTTGTCATAGTGATAGTCCAGCCCGGCCTCGCCGATGGCCACGACTTTGGGATGGGCGCTGAGAGAGACGATCTCCTCCAATGGGATATCGCGCTCTTCATCTGCGTTATGCGGGTGGGTGCCCACCGAGCAGAAAATATTGTCATGGTCTTGAGCAATGGCCAGCACCGCATCGAAATTGCGCACCCGCGTGCAGATTGTGACAAGCGTGCCGACGCCGGCTTCCCTCGCGCGCGCCAGCACGGCGCCGAGCTGATCGGAAAGATGCGGAAAATCGAGATGGCAGTGACTGTCGACAAGCATCACGAAGCGCCCTCCTCGCGCTCCACGTAGCGGGGGAAAACGCCTTCGGGTTTGGGCAACGGCGTGCCGGGTTTCAACCGGCCGGACTTGCCCAGATGCGCAAAGTCACGAGCCTCTTCCGGGACGGAAAGCTGATCGAGTATCCTTGCCGAGGAGACAGGCATGATGGCCTGCGCCAGGATCGCAATTTGCCGAACCGTTTCCGCGGTCACATAGAGCACCGTTCCCATGCGCTCGCGGTCACTCTTCTTCAGCGCCCAGGGCTCGGCGTTGGCGAAATAACGGTTGGCGTCGGCGACGACCGTCCAGACCGTTTCAAGAGCCCGGTGGATCGCCTGCTCGTCCATTGCCTTGCGGGCGGCATCGATCATCCGATCGGCAGCTTCCAGAAGCGTTTCGTCATCTGCGGTGAATGCGCCGGGATTTGGCAAAGCGCCATCGCAATTCTTCGCGATCATCGACAGCGAACGCTGTGCAAGATTGCCCAGATCATTCGCCAGATCCGCATTGATGCGATTGACGATGGCCTCATGGCTGTAATTCCCGTCGCGCCCGAAAGGCACCTCGCGCAGGAAAAAATAGCGCATCTGGTCGACGCCGTAATGTTCCGCGAGCGCGAAGGGATCAATGACGTTGCCGACGGACTTCGACATCTTCTCACCGCGGTTGAACAGGAAGCCATGGGCGAACACCCGCTTGGGGAGTTCGACTCCCGCCGACATGAGAAAGGCCGGCCAGTAAACCGCGTGAAAGCGGATGATGTCCTTGCCGATGACATGCACATCCGCCGGCCAGAAGGTCCTGAAGCTCTTTGAGGACTCGTCGGGGAAACCCACGCCGGTAATGTAATTGGTGAGCGCGTCCACCCACACATACATGACGTGGCGCTCATCGCCGGGAACGCGTACGCCCCAGTCGAAAGTGGTGCGGGAGACGGAAAGATCGCGCAGGCCTCCCTTCACGAAGCTGACGACCTCGTTGCGGCGCACATCGGGACCGATAAATTCCGGATTTGCCTCATAATGGGCCAGCAGCCTGTCCTGATAGGCGCCGAGCTTGAAGAAATAACTTTCCTCATCCACCCATGTCACCGGCGTGCCTTGCGGCGAGAGCTTTTCCGCGCCCTCCCCGGCGCTCAACTCGCTCTCATCGTAATAAGCTTCATCGCGCACCGAGTACCAGCCCGAATAGGTGCCCAGATAAATATCCCCATTGGCCTCCATACGCCGCCAGACTTCCTGAACCGACCTGTGGTGGCGTTCCTCGCTGGTGCGGATGAAATCGTCATTCGAGCAGTTGAGCGCTTTCACCATTTCCTGAAAACGCGGCGTGTTGCGGTCCGCGAGTTCCCGGGGCGAAATCCCTTCCGCGGCGGCCGTCTGCTGCATCTTGACGCCGTGTTCGTCGGCGCCGGTCAGAAAATAGACATTGAACCCGTCGAGCCGCTTGAAACGCGCCAGCGCATCGGTCGCTATCGCCTCATAGGCATGGCCGATATGGGGCGCGCCATTGGGGTAGGAAATCGCGGTGGTGATATAGAAGGCGCGTGTATCGCCCATGATTTTCAGCGCATGTTACGGATCCAGCGACACGCCAGGGCCAAGTCCGCGACCTGAATCAACCCAAGGTCTCACGCGCGGTCTCTTCCAGCCTGAAAAACGTCGCCAGGACCAGGTTTTTCCGGTCAAGATTGAGCGCATCGGCTTCCGCCTTCGCGCGCTGAATTGTTTCCCATAAGCCAGCCCATTGCGCAAGAGCGTAGCCGCCCTTCAAGCGTCCCGCCAATTCGGCTTCAACTCCAATCGCGCCTTCACCCGTCGCGGCGTGGCTAGATATGCGCGCAAGCGCCTCGCCCGCCAGTCCGAAGAACAATTGATAGGCCTCATTGGCCGGCGATGCCGAAATTTCATCGGCCAGCGCATGGACGCCCTCGTAATCCATCTCCGGCAGACGCGCCATCAGACCGATCAGCCGGGCATATAAGTCACTGCCGCCGCCTTCGAGAAGCCGCAGCGCACGCCCGACACTGCCCTGTGCGAGCGGCACGCAGGCCCGCAGGAGATCGCTTGCCGGCGGCTCCCTCCCCGCGGCGCGAAAAGCAGCCCCTACCGCCGTCTCCAGTTCACCTGCGTCAAGCGGGAAGAAACGCAGCGTTCTGCACCGCGAGCGAATGGTGACGGGCAGACGCCCCGGCGCGCCGCATACCAGCAGAAACACGCAATCGGGCGGCGGTTCCTCCAGATTCTTCAACAGCGCATTGGCGGCGGCCGCATTCAGCTCCTCCGCGCGGTCGATGATCACCACCCGCCACTTCCCGGCTCCGGCCGTGTGGCCGAAAAAACGCCTCAGGCGGCGCGCCTCGGCGATAGTGACCGCCGTGGCCAACCGCTTTTTATCCGGTAGCCAGGGCCGGCGCAGCAGCAGCAAATTGGGATGCGCCAGCGCAGCGACCTGCGCCGAGACGCGGCTCCCGGGTTGGGTGGACATATCCGCCGGGCGCGCCCCGGCGCCATCATCTGTCCGGGACAGCAAAAACCGGGCAAAGCGATAGGCCAGTGTCGCCTTGCCGATACCCTCGCCTCCGGTGAGAAGCCATGCATGAGGCAGCCGGCCAGACATATAGGCCTTGAGCAGCGCCTCTTCCGCGGCGGCGTTGCCAACAAATTCGGACGCCATTCTGGGATGCGCGAACCCGTCGAGACGGTCAGGCTCCGGCAGCTCCGTTTGCGCATTTGCCTCGTTTGCACCGCTCATGGGTTCAAGCGGTCCACCACCGCCTCCCACACATCTTCCGCCACCGCCGCCTCCGCCTGCTGCGCATCGATGACGACACAGCGCTGCGGGGCCTGCTCCGCGATCTGGAGGAAACAGGCGCGCAGGGCTTCATGAAACCGCAAATCCATGCCCTCGAAGCGGTCGGGCGCAATGTCTCCCTCACCATTGCGCTCGGCGGCGCGTCTCAGACCGGCTTCGGGCGGGACATCCAGAATCAGCGTGAGATCCGGCACCGTATCGGCAACGGAAACCCGTTCCAGCGCGCGGATAAGCGCCGGCTTCACGCCGCCGGCAGCGCCCTGGTAGGCGGCGGTCGAATCGGAAAACCGGTCACACACAACCCAATCGCCGCGCGTCAGAGCCGGGCGTATCAGCTCTTTCACATGATGGTCGCGGGCCGCGCAAAAGAGGACCGCCTCGCCCATGGGCCCGAAATCCTTTGCCGCGCCGGAAAGCAGAAATTCCCTGATCTCCTCGCCGCGCTTTGTGCCGCCCGGTTCGCGGGTCTCGACAACATGATGCCCGGCCGCGCGCAAGCGCTCCGCCAGAAGCCGCGCCTGAGTGGATTTTCCGGCGCCCTCGCCGCCTTCGAATGTTATGAATTTTCCGGTTATCACGGGCCTCGCATTCCGGGGCCCCTCGCCCCTCGAAGAGGCTTTGTACTAGAGCAGCCAGCCGAATGCGAGATGGAACGCCGATTCCATCCCCTTCTTCCAGAGCGAACCCTCGCCAACATCCTCCCCTGCGTAAAGCGGGATATTGTTGACCGTCGCATCGGGGGCCGTGACGCGCAGGAATGCAACCTGATCGCCTTTCTTGATTGGCGGCTTGAGCGGCCCCTCATAAACGATTGCCGCCTTGATCTTCCGGCTGGCGGTGCGCGGCAAAAAGATGCTGACACGTCCCTTTCCCGTGAGGCTCACATGGCGTTTCGTCCCGCCCCAGACCAGTGCATCGCCGATGGTCTCGCCGGCATCGAACAGCTTCCATTGCCTGAAACTTCTAAAACCCCATTGCAGCAGCCGCTTTCCCTCCGCCCGGCGGGCTTTTTTCGACTTGAGACCGTTGACCACAACGACCAGCCGCTGCCCCCGCTGCTTGCTCGACGCAACCAGCCCATAACCGGCGGCACGAATATAGCCGGTTTTCAGGCCGTCCACACCGATCCCGTCATAAACCAGCGGATTGCGGTTGTAGAAAATATGCTTCCGGTAGCGATATTCCTTCTGGGAGAAGTAGTGATAATATTCCGGATATTCCTTGATGACATGAATTGCGAGCTTGGCCAGCTCCAGCGCCGTCATGTAGTGATCGGGATCCGGCAAACCGGTGGAATTCCGGAAATTCGACTCGGTCAGGCCGATTTTGCGGGCATATTCGTTCATGACCTCGGCAAACGCGTCCTCGGACCCGCTCATGCCTTCGGCAACGATGATGCTGGCGTCATTGCCCGACTGCACGGCGATGCCCTGCAGAAGTTCGCCAAGCGTCGCGCTCCCCTTGAGCGGCACGAACATGGCCGAGCCGCCTGACGGCGCCCCGCCGGTGCGCCAGGCATAGAGGCTGTTTGAGAATTCGTCCTCGAGCGATATCCGCCCCTCTTTCAGAGCCTGAAATATGACAGCCATGGTCATAAGTTTGCTCATGCTGGCCGGGGGCATGCGTTCATCGGAATTTTTTGCGAAAAGAACGGTATTTGTGTCGGCGTCCATCAGGACCGCCCACTTGGCCTTGGTTTGGAATTTGTCCTTGGATTTGGGCTTCGCCAGGGCGCCGCCGGCAAAGACAACACACAGAACCAGCGCCAGAAACGCCACGAAACTCTTGCGATGGCCCCTCGAACCCATACCCTGCTCAGCCCAAATCAAAGCGCGAAACGCGAACACACGCCCTGCTAAGGCGTTCAGCCGTCCGCCAGCAGAGTAGCGACAAGCATGGGGCGAAATCAACTCACTAGCGAATTTGCCGGGTTTGGAGGTCCGGTATGGTTAATTCCGCACGATCCGGGCGTCCAGCATACCCGACCCGACCACGGCCCGCAGCGCTTCGTCCGCGTCATGCCGCACGGCAAATGGACCCAGCCGGACACGGTAATAAGTCTGGCCCGCCACATCCGAAGACAACACGTCCGTGGGGCCCATGTCGGCCAATCTTACTCGCAGACTGTCCGCGAAATCCCGGTTGCGGAACGAAGCGGCCTGGATGAACAGCGCGCGTTCGGCCTTTGGCGCCAGTGGGGCTGCCGCGGCCCTGGTTTGCACTGCCCACTCATTGACGATCGGCGTTGCCGCATTGCGCTGTCGCGGAATCGAAGCCACGACCATGGGATCGCTCTGCACTTCTTTACGTACAGCTTGCGCCAGCCGCGTGCGGCGTCTGGGCTTGCGAATATTTTTTACCCGGTCAGAGAGGTCCGCCATCCGCGCGAATGGCTGGCTGGCATAGACCCGCCGCTCCAGGGAATCGTTTCCGTCCAGCGGGGCCAGACCCATATATTCGACTCGAACCTTTGCCGTGCCCTCGCGCTGGAACCCAAGCGCCTGGGCGGAACGGCGCGACATGTCGATGATGCGATCGCTGGCATAGGGCCCCCGATCGTTGACCCGCACCACGATTGAGCGCCCATTCCGCAAATTGGTGACCCGCGCATAGGTCGGCAAGGGCAATGTGGGATGCGCCGCCGTCAGCGCGTTCATGTCGTAAACTTCCCCATTGGCGGTATAACGCCCGTGGAACAATTCCCCGTACCAGGACGCCACACCCACCCGGTTATAGCTCGGGTCTTCTTTCGGCGTGTACCATCGTCCGCCGATCTTGTAGGGGTTGCCGACCTTGTAGCGGCCCCCGCCCTTGGGAACGGGCTGGCCCAGCTCAACAACACGCTTGGAGAATTTCTGTTCGGCAGATTTCTGCCGCCGTGAACAGGCGGAAAGAACAACCGCCGTGAGCAGGATTGAAAGAAAAACGCAGAAGACTGCCCGCCGGGAATTTGAAATTGAATTGCCCGGCGCAACCCCCGCCGCCGCCTGCGCGAACCCGGGCACAACAAAACGCAACATACTGAATTCCCACCCCCGCCTAACGCATTGTCTGCAAGCACTGCCGGACAGCCTGTGAGCCACCTGAGGCCAGCCAAGCCGGATGCACAACCCCGACTCTTTCGCCAGAAAGTTAGGAATAAGTGA
Organism: bacterium BMS3Bbin10; assembly: GCA_002897995.1. Lineage (GTDB taxonomy): Bacteria > Pseudomonadota > Alphaproteobacteria > Rhizobiales > Methyloligellaceae > UBA2767. The sequence goes on from BDTT01000093.1 coordinate 50,213, forward strand.
ATCTTCGTGGAGGTGAATGCCGGAGCATTCACAATCAGGTTACCGATTTTGCCGGTTTCGCGGCCATCGGGGCGGCGCCGACGATGCCGCCGCTCTTGAACAGGTGAGCAATTTCGCTTTCGGAAAACCCGGCTTCGGCCAGCACCTCCCGGCTGTGCTGCCCGAACAGAGGCGCGGGACGCACCACGCCCCCCGGCGTGGCCGAGAGTTTTACGGGAAGTCCAATCGTCTGCACGCGCCCGGCAACCGGATGATCGGTCTCCGGCACCATTTCCCGGGCTATGACCTGCGGATCGGCGTGCATTTCCTTGATGGTGAGCACCGGACCGGCGGGAACGCCAGCCGCCTCAAGGGTTTCCTGCCAATGCGCGGTCGTACGCTTCCTGAGATATCCGTTCAGGATTTCAACAAGGGGTTCCAGATTGGCCATGCGCGCCGAATTGGCGGCAAAGCGGGGATCCTCGCCAAGTTCTTCCGCGCCAATGCATTCGAGCAGCCGCTCCCAGTTCCGCTGGTTGGCCGCGCCGACATTGATCCAGCCGTCCTTGGTCTCAAAGGTCTGATAGGGCGCATTGAGCGGATGCGCGGTGCCCATGCGCGTTGGCGTGTCGCCTGTTGCAAAGCAGATGGCCGACTGCCAGTAGGTGTGGGTGATGGCCGCCTCGAACAGGGACGTATCGACCCGCTGCCCCTCGCCGGTCTTTTGTTTGTGCACATAGGCGGCGATGCACCCCATCGCCCCGAGAATACCGGCGGTCGTGTCACTGACGGGAGCGCCGACCTTGACGGGTGAGCGATCGGGTCCCTCTCCCGTGATGTCCATCAGTCCCGACATGCCCTGCGCGATGAGATCAAACCCGCCCCGGTCGCTATAGGGACCGCTGCGCCCGAAGCCGGAGATTTCGCAATAGATGAGCCCGGGATTTATTTCCCGCAATGTCTCATAGCCCAGGCCCAGCCGTTCCATTGTATCGTGGCGGTAGTTCTCGATGAGCACATCCGCATCTTTTATAAGGCGGCGCAGAACCTGCTTTCCCTCTTCCTTTTTGAGGTCCAGCGCGATACCGCGCTTGTTGCGGTTCATCATCATGAAGGCCGCCGGCTCGCCATTGATCTCAGGCGGCACAAAGCGGCGCGAATCGTCGCCCCCATTCGCCTTTTCCACCTTGATGACGTCCGCGCCGAGGTCCGCCAGCATGAGGCCGCACACCGGACCCGCCATGATGTGCGCCAGCTCGATCACGCGCATCCCCGTCAGCGGCCCCTTTCTTTGCACGCCCATGATTTACCGCCCGCTCCAGTTGGCTTTCCGCTTGGCCAGGAACGCGTCCAGGCCTTCACGAAAATCATCGCTTGCGTAACACATGGCAATGAGATCGTCGTCCTCGATTGCCGGTTCGGCGGCGCTCATGCGCCGGAACATTTCCTTGGTGGCGCGCAGGGTGAGCGGCGCGAAGGCGGCTATCTCCTGCGCCAGTTCCCGCGCGCGGGCGAACAGCGCATCCGCATCGTCGAAAACTTCGGAGACGAGGCCGATGCCAAGCGCCTCACCGGCCTCGATCAGCCGCGAGGTCATGATGACTTCCCTGGTGCGCGCCGCTCCCAGCAATGCCGACATGCGCCGCAGGCTGGGAACCGACAGACAATTGCCGAGCGTGCGGGCGATGGGAAACCCGAAGCGCATGTCACGGGTTGCCAGACGGACATCGCACAGCCCGGCGATGGCCGCCCCGCCGCCGGTGCAGGCGCCGGTTATGGCGGCGATGATGGGTCTGGGGCAGGCTTCGATGTCGCACAGCACGCCATCGATCTTTTTTTCATACGCCAGACCGTCCTCCGCGCCTTCAAAGTCGCGGAACTGGGAAATGTCCGTGCCCGCGGCAAAGGCCTTTTCACCCGCGCCGCGCAGGATGATGACCTTCAGATCGTCGTCTTGCGCGGCGGACCGGCTGAAGTCCGCCAGCCCCTCATACATGGGGAATGTCAGGGCATTTCGTTTTTCGGGACGGTTGAGGGTTAGAACCGCAACCGGGCCATCGCGTTCAATGAGAAGTTCCGCCACGCTCATGTCATGCCCCCAGAAAATCCATGGCCGCCTGCGCCCCGCCCTTTTTGTGCGGCACATCGGCAATCCCCAGACCCATTTCCACGCCGGCCAGCGTGCCGATCAGGGTCAGGTCGTTGAAATCCCCCAGATGCCCGATGCGGAACACTTTTCCGGCCACCTTTCCAAGCCCCGTACCGAGCGACATATCGAACTTATCCTTGATGACGCCGCGCAGCGCGTCCGCGTCATGGCCCTCGGGCATGAGTATCGCCGTGAGCGATGAAGAGTATTCACGAGGCTCCTGGCACAGCACTTCAAGCCCCCAATGGTCAACCGCCAGGCGCGTGGCTTCGGCGTGGCGGTCATGGCGTGCGAACACATTATCGAGCCCTTCTTCCAGCAGCATATCAATGGCCTCCGAAAGGCCATAAAGCAGATTGGTCGCCGGCGTGTAGGGAAAGAAGCCATTGCCGTTGGCGGCGAGCATCTCCTGCCAGCCCCAATAGGCCCTGGGCAGGGTCGAATTCTGCGACGCCTGCAACGCCTTGTCGCTCAGGGCGTTGAAGCCAAGCCCGGGCGGCAGCATCAATCCCTTCTGCGAACCGCCGATGGTGACATCGACACCCCATTCGTCATGCCGGTAATCGATGGAGGCCAGCGAGGAGATCACATCCACGAGATACAGCGCCGGATGGCCGGCGTCATCGATGACTTTGCGTATCTCGGGAATTCGCGCGGTGCAGCCGGTCGCGGTTTCATTGTGAACCATACAAACCGCCTTGATCTCATGCGCCTTGTCGGCGGCCAGACGTTCGGCAATTTTCTCCGGCTGCGCCGCGCGCCGCCAGTCGCCTTCGATAAATTCAGGCTGCAACCCCATGCGCTCCGCGATGCCCTTCCAAAGGGTCGCGAAGTGCCCGGACTCATACATCAGCACCCTGTCGCCGGGCGAGAGCGTGTTGGTGAGCGCCGCCTCCCACGCACCGGTGCCCGAGGAGGGGTAGATGATCACCGGCCCGGCGCATTTGAAAATGTCCCTGATACCGGTCAGCACCTTCTTGCCGAGTACGCCAAATTCAGGCCCCCGGTGGTCGATGACCGGCATGTCGATTGCCCGCAAAATCCGGTCCGGTACCTGTGTCGGCCCTGGTATTTGCAGAAAATGCCGGCCTGCCGTTCGCGCCATTTGAGTTACCCTCCTTTAGATCATTGGCTTCGCGCGTCCCCGCGCAAACCACGACCGGAAACCAAAAATTGGCTGAATTGCGCCAATTCTGATGCTTGCCAGAATCGCGTTACCTAGTGTATATTGAATTATGAATTCATTATACATGTCAAGCCCCGACGAAGCCCTTGAATCGAGGCTCAGAAAAAACATCGAGGGAGACGTCCTGTTCGACGCCTTTTCGCGCGGGCGTTACGCCACGGACGCCTCCATTTACCAGATCATGCCGCAGGGGGTAGCGGTCCCGAAAACCGAAGCCGACCTGGCCGCGATCATCGAAATTGCCCATGAGGAAGGGCTCACCCTCCTGCCCCGCGGCGGCGGCACCTCGCAAAGCGGCCAGAGCGTCGGGGACTCGCTGGTCGTCGATTTCTCGAAATATCTGCACAAGATCACTTCCCTTGACCCTGAGCTACGAACCTGCACCGTGCAGCCCGGCATCGTGCTCGACCGGCTCAATGCACAATTGAAACGCCACAGGCTGTGGTTCCCGGTCGATGTCTCGACTGCCAGCCGGGCAACCATCGGCGGGATGGCCGGCAACAACAGCTGCGGCACCCGCTCAATCCGCTACGGGATCATGCGCGACAATGTGACGGCCATTGACGCGATCCTGGCGGACGGAACGCAGGCGCGTTTCGCCGAGGTGCCAAAAAACCTGAACCGGCTCAATGCCCCCTCCCCGGCGCTTGAGCTGATGCGGGACCTCATTGAGATCGGCCGAAGGCGCAAAAAACATATCGGCAAGGCTTTCCCCAAAGTGTCGCGCCGGGTCGGCGGATATCTGCTCGATGCTCTTGTGCCGGGCGAGACGCCGGTCAATCTGGCGCAGATCCTGATCGGCTCGGAAGGAACCCTGGCCTTTTCGCGCGCCATCGAGTTGAAACTCTCGCCCCTGCCCGGAAACAAGGCGCTTGGCGTCTGCCATTTTCCCACCTTCCGCAAGGCCATGGAAGCAGCCCAGCACATCGTCAAGCTGGGGCCGAGCGCGGTTGAGCTCATTGACAAGAACCTGATTGAGCTTGCCCGCGATATCCCGATGTTCCGCGCCACGGTCAACCGCTTCGTCAAGGGCGAGCCCGAAGCCCTCCTAATCACTGAATTCTCTCAAGACAATCAGGTGGAGAATTTGCGCCGGCTAAATGAACTCGATGACCTGATGCGCGAGCTGGGGCACAAACACGCGGTCGTCGAGGCGGTGGGGGCACGGTTTCAGAAAGCCATCTGGGAGGTGCGCAAGTCCGGCCTCAACATCATGATGAGCATGAAGTCGGACGGCAAGCCGGTCTCCTTCATCGAAGACTGCGCCGTCCCGCTGGAGCATCTGGCCGACTATACAGAGCGGCTGAGCGAGGTCTTCGAAAAGCACGGCACGCGCGGCACCTGGTATGCCCATGCCTCCGTCGGCTGCCTGCATGTGCGGCCCATCCTCAATCTGAAGCTGGAAAAAGACGCGGTCACCATGCGCGCCATTGCCGAGGAGGCCTTCGAGATGGTGCGCGAATACAAGGGCGCGCATTCGGGCGAACATGGCGACGGGCTGGTGCGCTCGGAATTTCACGAGACAATGTATGGGTGCAAGACCGTCGAGATTTTCGAACAGGTCAAGGATCGCTTCGACCCCGGCGCGCGCCTCAATCCGGGCAAGATCACGCGCGCCCCCAAAATGAACGACCGGACCCTGTTCCGCTACAAGCCGGACTACGCCGTCGCGGAAATGGACACAGGCTTCGACTGGTCGGGGTGGACGGGCGCGGGGGGCGGTTTTCAGGGCGCGGTGGAGATGTGCAACAACAACGGCGCGTGCCGGAAATTCGACGCCGGCGTCATGTGCCCGTCCTACCGCGTGACCCGCAACGAGAGCGACGTCACCCGCGGGCGCGCCAACACATTGCGCCTGGCCATCTCCGGGCAGCTTGGCGAGGGCGCCCTTACCTCGCCCGAAATGCTCGAAACCATGAAACATTGCGTGTCCTGCAAGGCCTGCCGGCGCGAATGCCCCACCGGCGTCGACATGGCGAAAATGAAAATCGAAGTGCTGCGCGCCCATGCCGCGCGCCATGGACTAGCGCTGCACGACCGGCTGGTGGCCACGCTGCCGCGCTACGCGCCATTCGCCTCGCGCCTGCCTGGGCTGTTCAATTTGCGAAATACGCTCCCCGGCATGCCCGCACTGGCGGAACGCCTGACCGGCTTTTCACGCCATCGCCCCCTGCCCCGCTGGCGCTCCGGCGCCTTTCGCGAGAAAGGGCCGTTCGGGCCGCAAGACGGCCGCGATGCGGTGTTGTTCGTGGACACGTTCAATCGCTATTTCGAGCCCGAGACAATCCATGCGGCGTTGCGCGTACTCGGCGCTGCCGGAACACGCATCCATATCGCCCATGGCCGGGGACGCCCGCTGTGCTGCGGGCGGACCTATCTCTCCGCCGGGCTTGTCGAGAAAGCCCGCGCCGAGGCTGGGCGCTTTCTCGACGCGATCACGCCGCATCTGGATGCCGGGCGGGCGATCATCGGCCTTGAACCCAGCTGTCTGTTCACGCTGAGGGATGAATTTCCCTCCCTGCTGCCGGGCAAAGCTGCCGAGAAGCTGGCGCAAAGCGCGGTGCTGCTCTCGCAGTATCTCATCAATGAGAAAAAGGCGCGCCGGCTTGTCCTCAAGCTCAAAGCGCAAAAACACCCCATTCTGCTGCACGGCCATTGTCACCAGAAATCCTTCGCCGCGATGGATGATGCGATCGGCGCGCTGCAACTGATCCCTGGCGCGAAAATCGAAACCATACAGTCAGGCTGCTGCGGCATGGCGGGCGCGTATGGCTATGGCAAGGACACATTCGAGATGTCCATGGCCATGGGCGAGCTATCGCTGCTGCCCGCCGTGAGAGACGCCGGCGAGGCAACCCTTCTCGTCGCGGACGGTTTTTCCTGCCGTCATCAAATTCATGACGGAACCGGACGGCGCGCGCGCCATGGCGTGCATCTGCTTGACGATGCTCTCCCCCACTCCAGCGGCAAGAAAGGCTGATCTCCCCATGTCACATGATGAAACAGCAACCATGGCCCGCGCCGGAGCGGACACGAGCGCGCCGGCTGAACCCATTATCCGCCGCACGCTCCATGACGAACTGCTTGAGCGCCTGCGCCAGATGATTGTCGATGGAGATATGACGCCGGGCGAAAAGGTGCCGGAGAAGGAGCTTTGCGCGCGCTTCGGCGTATCGCGCACGCCGCTGCGCGAGGCCCTCAAGGTGCTCGCCAATGAAGGACTTGTGACGCTCACGCCCAATCGCGGCGCGATGATTGCCGGCCTGACGCTTGAGGACCTTGAAGAGGCGTTTCCGGTCATGGGCGCGCTGGAAGCGCTGTCGGGCGAAATGGCCTGCGCCAATATCACCGACGCCGAAATCGCCCGCATCAAACAGCTGCATGAGCAGATGATGGCCCATTATGAGGCGCGCGAGCTGCGGCGCTATTTCCGGACCAATCAGAAAATTCACGAGATGATCCTGACCGCGGCCCGCAATCGGACATTGTCATCGCTCTATCGCAGTCTTGAGGGGCGCATCCGGCAGGCCCGGTATCTGGCGAACATGTCCACATCGCGCTGGACGCAAGCGGTGCGCGAGCATGAGCGCATGATCGCGGCGCTCGAGGCACGTGACGGAGCGGCGCTCGCGCAAATCCTCAAAAGCCACCTGGCCAACAAGTTCGAGACGGTCAAGGACGCGCTGGAAGCCAGTAAAAACACCTGAGCTTCTTCGATTCGCCCTTAACGTCTTGCTCGTTTTCCGGCATTAAGGTCGCTTCCTGGATGGGTGGCCGAGTGGTTGAAGGCACTGGTCTTGAAAACCAGCAGGCGCGCAAGCGTCTCGGGGGTTCGAATCCCTCCCCATCCGCCATGCTGTCCCGGACCGCCGCGGCGCCTTACGCCCGCGCCTTGTTCAGAAAATC
>BDTT01000094.1 GCA_002897995.1 bacterium BMS3Bbin10
CGCCGGACAGGGACGAAACGCCCGCCGAACCTCCATACGTCTCGGAATTTGCCCCGCCGGACAGGGACGAGACGCCCGCCGAGCTTCCACGCGCCCCGGAAGATGCGGCAAGCGCCGAGGACGAGGAATTGCTCGAAATGCTTGAGCAACTCAGTGAAACGATCGACACCGCGCACAATGTTCTGAGCGAGCAACAGGAGTTGGCGTCCGGGACGCCGCATACCGCGCAGCCCGCTCCACATGAATTCTCACCGCCGCCGCCGCCCATAGTGGCCAAACGAAGCGGCGTCATTCCGCTCCTGGCCGCCTCGGCCGGCGTATTGCTTGGGGTTGGAGCCCTGGCGGTATCCTGGCTGCTATGGAGATCACCCCCCTCTCCCGACACCGGAAAGCTGGCGAAGGCACAGGACCGCGTTACCGAAACCGTGGTTTCCCGCAGCCCGCTTCCCATGGCCCTGACGCCTCGCGCGGACCCTGAGCCGGCAGCCACACCGGAGCCACAGACACCCTCGCAGCCGGACGGCACCGCGGCGCCATCGCGCGCCGAGGCCCCGCCCGCGCCGGCGAAGGAGCGCGAGCCGCCCGCGGACGAACCGGCCGCCGCGGCCGGGCCCGCCGCCACGAGCACGAAAGAAACACTGGAGGTGGCCGCGATTCCGGCGGAAAAGACTCCGGACCCGTTGCCTCTCGCGGCGGAAAAGACTCCGGACCTGCCGCCTGTCGCGGCGGAACCGGACCTGCCGCCCCTCGCGGCGGCAGAAGAAGCGCGGCTTCTGGAACGCGGCAAGGAACTGACGGCCTCCGGCGACATTTCAAGCACGAGGCTGGCATATGAATATGCGGCGCACCGGGGCAGCGTGAACGCCATGTTCGCCCTCGCCCAGACTTATGATCCCGAAATGCTGGCCGCATGGAGCGTTGTCGGCATCCGGCCGGATATGAGTGCGGCGCTGAAATGGTATGGACGCGCGGCGGGACTCGGTCATGGCCGGGCAGGCACGCGCAAGCGCGAACTCGAACGGCTGATCGGCCGTTAGACGGAAAATCTACGCATTTGCGCGCGGCAGCACGGCCCAGTAGTCCAGCTCCAGCAGGACACCCTCCGCATAGGCGCCTTCCGCCGTCTTGTACGGGAAATCCGCGCAGGGAAGGTCCTTCGTGGCGAGGGTGCGGATGCGCAGCGCGCCCACATCGGTGCGCCCCGGAATTTCCTCCCGCTCCAGGATTTCCGACCAGGCGTAAACCGTATCTCCGGCGAAGCACGGCGCGGCGTGGGCGCCGGAATTGATCGCCGCGATATGAAACGCGTTGGCGAGCCCGTTGAACGACAGGGCGCGAGCGAGCGAAATCACATGCCCTCCATAGACGAGGCGCCTGCCGAACCGGCTTTCTTTCTGGGCGTGAGCGTTGAAATGCACCTTGGCGGTATTCTGGTAAAGACGCGTGGCGATCTGGTGTTCGGCCTCCTCGACGGTCATGGCGTCAATATGATCGATTTTTTCGCCGGGACTGTAGTCCCCCCACAGAAACGGCGCGCCCGCGAGCGCGACGTCGTAGGCCCCCGCATCGATCGGCGGCAGCCCCGCGGCCAGTCTGTCCGGCGCCACCCGGTCCGGCAATTCGGGGATATGCGTTTCGGGCGCGGCGGCGTCCGCGTCGCGCTTCGACACCATCACCCAGCGCACGAATTCAAGCACGGTCTCGCCCGCCTGATTGACGCCTGTTGTGCGCACATAGACGACGCCCGCCTTGCCACTCGAGAGCTGGCGCAATCCGATAACCTGCGACGATGCGCTCAAGGTATCGCCGGGGAAAACCGGCGCCGGAAAGCGGCAGTCCGCATAGCCGAGATTGGCGACCGCGTTCAGCGAAATATCGGCAACGCTCTTGCCGAACACCATATGGAACACGAGAAAATCATCGACCGGCGCGGCCGGGTAGCCGATGTCCATGGCAAAGGTATCGGCCGACTGCAGCGCGAAGCGTGAGCCGGTAAGCGCGGTGTATAGGGAGACATCGCCTTCAGTGAGCGTGCGCGGGGCCGCATGTGTGATTTTCCGCTGAAGCGAAAAGTCCTCGAAGAAATTGCCCGGATTGGTTTTTGTCATATTGCCAGTCTTTCAACACCCTATCCGCTCCGCTCGCGGCGCCATCTCTTTACCGCGCCGTAAACACTGATCGCCACCCAGATGGTTTCCATGACGAACGCCGCCAGATTGAACGCATAGAACAGCGATACAATGATGAGCGCGGCGCCGACGCCGTTGAGAGCCAGATAGCTGTAGTCGTCATATCTTACCCGGTCGGCCTGAAGCAGAAAAAAAGCGGCGATGATCGCGGCAACGCCCGCCAGGCCAATCATGTCAAATATCATCGCCAGCCTCCTCAATGGCATCCGCGATGGCAACCGTGCGCCGCGCCATATCCAGATGCAGCAATTCGACCATCCGGCCGTCAAGCGTAATGACCCCCCTGCCCGCATTCTCTTCGCTCTCGAACGCGGCGATGATCTTGCGCGCCCAGGCGATCTCGTCCGCGCCGGGCGAGAAAATCTCGTTGCAGGGGGCGATCTGGCCGGGGTGAATGAGGGTCTTGCCGTCCATCCCCAACTCGCGGCCCTGCCGGCATTCATGCCGCAATCCCTCCTCGTCGCGGAAATTATTGTAGACCCCGTCGAGAATATCGAGGCCATGGGCGCGCGCCGCCACCACGCAGCCCGACAGCCAGGCGAGCATCGGCAGGCGGTCCCGCGTCTGCGCGGCGCGGGTCTCCTTGGCAAGATCGTTGGTGCCCATGACCAGCGCGTGAACGGGGAATCTTTCCGCGCGCGCCGCGGCGGCGATCGCGCCCGCATTCAGGATACCAAGCGGCGTTTCGATCATCACCCAGATCCCAAGCCCGCCCGGCGCGCCGCCGCTCTCGAGCGCGCCGCGGATTGCCGCCACGTCATCGGCCGACTGCACTTTCGGCACACACAGAGCGTCCGCGCCCGATGTGGCGGCGGCCGCGAAATCCTCTCTCCCCCAGACACTTGCCAGGGAATTGACCCGGATAACCACCTCGCGGCGGCCATAGCCGCCCGCCGATACGCTCGCGCAGGCCCGGCTGCGCGCGCCGGCCTTTGCATCCGGCGCAACGGCGTCCTCGAGATCGAATATGACCGCATCGGCGCCAAGCGTCTTGGCTTTTTCAAGCGCGCGCTCATTGGAAGCCGGCATATATAGCGCGCTGCGGCGGGGGCGTATTTTTTCTGTCATGCGCTGGCCTTGTTTTGCTATCCTGGCGGTGCGGCGGGCGCCGTTCGCCCGCGCGGACCATAGCCGAGCCGCCGCGCACCCGCCATGTTTCGTTGGCGGGAAGCAGGAACCGGAGAATTGGGGCGCAACGCAAATGAGCATCATTCTTTGCCTGTCAAGCCAGGTCGCCCGCGGCTATATCGGCGGCACCGCGGCGCGAATCGCCCTGGAGCGCATGGGGCATGAATGCTGGCTGCTGCCCACCGTTATTCTTTCAAACCATCCCGGCCACGCCCGTTTCGCCGGCGAACAGGTGCCGCCGGGGCGTCTGCGCGCCATGGCGGAGGCGCTCGACGCCAATGGATGGCTTGGCGATATCGACGCGGTGATGACCGGATATATGCCGAGCGCGGAGCATGTGACGCTGGCCGCGGCAACGGTCGAGCAGGTGAGGCAGGCCAACTCCGGGCTCACCTATCTGTGCGACCCGATCCTCGGTGACGACCCTGGCGGGCTTTACGTGGATGAGGACGTGGCCAAGGCGGTTCGCGATCAATTGGTGCCGCTCGCCGGCATTGCCACGCCCAACAGGTTCGAGCTCGAATGGCTGAGCGGCAAAAGCACCAAGCGCGCCAAGACCGCTTGCGGCCCGGCCCGTGAGCTCGGCCCCGCCACCGTGCTGGTCACGTCCCTGACCGGAGACGATCCCAAGACCATGGTCAATCTCGTGACGGGCGACGCCGGCGCGTGGCAGGCGAGCGTGCCAAAACGCAAGTCCGCGCCGCACGGCGTGGGCGATCTGTGCGCCGCATTGTTTCTCGGGGCGGTGCTGAACGGCCTGAGCCCGAAACAGGCGCTGGGCCATGCCACCGCAGGCGTCGAAGCCGCGCTGGACGCGAGCAAGGGCGCCGATGAACTGCAACTCGCGGCGAACCCCGGCTGGGCGGCGGCGGAAAGCTGGCCCGTCGAGGCGGCGGCCAGAGCATGACCCATCCACATATGAACATGCTCTGGGAAATAAGCCCGCGGGCCGTCAGCGCTCGGGAAAATATGTTCCGGAAACCGTGCGGGCCAGTTCGGTGATCAGGGGGACGATTTTCGCGTTCACGTCGTCGAGCGTCCAGTTGGGCCGGTAGACAGCAATCTGCACCGCGGCGATGGCCTTGCCTTCGCTGTCGAGCACCGGCGCGGCGGTGCTGATTTCATGGGGCAGGGATTGCTGGTCGGAGACGGCGTATCCGTCCCCGCGGGCCGCCGCGATCCTGGCGCGCACGATCTTGGGGTCCGTAATGGTCCACTCCGTTATCGGTTTGAAATCCGACTGGGCCAGTGTCTCCTCGACATGGGCGTCGCTCCGCCTGGCCAGCATGGCGATTCCGGCGGCGGCGGAAAACATCGGCACCCTGCGGCCGATCAGAGTCGCGCGAAACGGCGTATTCACATGAGGTATGCGCACAATATAGACCGCATGCGGCCCATGCTGGACGCAGAGATTTACCGCTGTCCCGTAAACATTGCCGGCGGCGATCATCCGCGAGGTCGCGATCTCGGAGAGCCGGCTGCCCACCAGATAGGAATAGCCAAGCTCGAGCAGTTCGACGCCGGGCCTGTAGCGCCGGGTCTGGGCGTCCTTCTCCAGATAGCCCAGATGCACCAGGGTGTTGGTAAATCTCTGCGCCGCGCTCTTGTCCAGGCCCGACAGCCGGGTGATTTCGGTCAACGATACATCGTTGCGCCCGAGTTCGCGTTGCGCCTGCCGCACGGCCTGGAGCACCCGGAAACCCTTTTCGACCGACGCCACGTAAAGCGTGCTCGAGTGGCCGCCGGAATCTGGAGTGCCCGGTAATTCAGCCATGACAGAGTCCGCTTGACGATTCAGGATGACAAAGTTACTTTATCAATTAGTAACAACATATATTAAATTGTAATACAAGGAATTTATTTTCAAGCTTGGCTTTTCACCGCAACTGACGCGATGATGCCATGATCTGGGTTGCCGGTATCGGGCGGGCCATCGCTTGCATTCATGAAACCGGCCCAACAAAAAGGTTGCCGGCCGGGCATGGGCCTGGTTGCGCAACTGCCAACAAAGGGAGGAAATACCTGACATGTGGCGAGTAAGCAGTACGCTTCTGGCCGGCCTTGCAGCTCTGGCTGTGACAGCCGCACAGCCGGCAATGGCCGGCAAATCAGACGACACTCTGAACTGGGCGACCGACCGCGAAGTCGCGGTTGTCGATCCCTATTACAACAACACTCGTGAACTGGTCGTCATGGGGCATCTGGGCTGGGACGCCCTGCTGTTCCGGGACCTCGATTCAGGAGAATACAAGCCGCTGCTCGCCACCAGCTGGACGTGGGACGGCAACAAGAAGATTATTCTTGAGCTTCGCAAGGGCGTGAAATTTCACGACGGCAGCGGTTTCGACGCCGACGACGTCGTCTATACGATCAACCATGTGTCCAACAAGAACAATGGCGTTCTGACCTACAAGAACGTCAAATGGATGAAGAACGCGGAGAAGCTCGGCCCCTACAAGGTGGCGATCAATCTTGAAAAGCCGTTCCCCGCCGCGTTGGCCTATCTGTCGAATGTGGTCTTCATTGTGCCCGCCGGCCACTATGACAACGCGCCCACCAAGCCCGATGGCAAGAAAGATTATGGCTCGGTGAAGGCCGTGGGAACCGGTCCTTACAAATTCGTTGAGGTGAAGGCCGGCGAATATGTTCTTTGGAAAAGGAACGACAGTTATTTCGACGGCAGCCCGAAGGGCAAGCCACAGATCGGCAATGTCAAATTCCGCACCATCAAGGAAATGAACACGCAGATCGCCGAGCTTCTGACCGGCGGCCTCGACTGGATCTGGGACGTTCCCAAGGATCAGGCGGAACGCCTTAAATCCAAGGACAGCGTCACGGTCGAGAACGCCAAGACCATGCGCGTGTCTTATCTGGCATTCGATGTCGATGGCAGCTCGGGCCAGGATTTCTTCACCAAGAAGAAGGTCCGCATGGCGGTGGCGCACGCGATCAATCGCGAGTCCATTACCAAGAATCTTGTCGGACCGGCTTCGGTGGTCATTCCCTCCGCCTGTCATCCCGATCAGTTCGGCTGCGCGCAGGACGTGCCGAAGTGGGATTACGATCCGGCGAAAGCCAAGAAGCTCCTGGCCGAAGCTGGCTACCCGAACGGCTTTGAATTCGACATCTACGCCTACCGTCAGCGCGAATATACCGAAGCGGTGATCGGCGATCTGGCCAAGGTCGGCATCAAGGCCAAGCTCACCTATCTCCAGTATCGCGCCCTGCGTGATCTGGTGTGGAAGGGCAAGACCCCGATCAACCACATGACATGGGGTTCGAACTCCATTCCTGACGTGTCCGCCATCACCAGCAATTTCTTCTCCGGCGGGCGCGACGATCCGGCGAAGGACCCAGAGGTCATCAAGGCGATTGAGGAAGGCGATACGTCAACCGATCCGGCCGCGCGCAAAGCCGCCTACAAGCGGGCGCTGACGAAGATCTCGGCTGAATTGTATTGGCTGCCGATGTTCACCTACGCCAAATACTATGTCTACTCGAAGGATCTCGACTTCAAGACCACACCGGATGAGATTCCGCGCTTCTACACCGCAAAGTGGAAATAGGCGTCTGATCTGAATCGGATGACCGGCCGGCCTGAATATATTCGGGGCCGGCCGGTCCATCTTCGGGCAAAGCGGGGTCGGGCTCCATGCTGTCTTTTGCGCTCAAGCGGCTCGGCGTCGCCATCCTTGTCGCCCTGACCGTTTCGGTTATCACATTCTCGATGATCTATCTGTCCGGCGACCCGGCCATGGCCCTTGCCGGCGAGGCGGCAACCGCCGAGGACATCGCCAATATCCGCGAATTTTACGGGTATAACCGCCCCATTCTCATCCAGTATCTGGACTGGCTTTTTCGCGCCCTGCAGGGGGATTTCGGACAATCCCACTATCTCAAGACCGATGTCGCAAGCGTCATATTCGAGCGCCTGCCGACGACGATGCTGCTGGGCGCCTGCGCGATCTCGTTCGCTCTCATCCTGTCAATTCCCCTCGGCGTGATCGCGGCGATCCGGCCCAACTCCCTGATCGACCGTTTCGCGCTGACCATCGCCGTCGTCGGGCAGGCGATGCCGAGCTTCTGGTTCGCCCTCACCCTGATGCTGTGGTTCGGCATCAACTGGCGGCTGCTGCCCATTACCGGAACAGCTTCCTGGCTCAATTTCATCATGCCCTCGATCGCGCTCGGCTATTATGTAACTCCCGGCGTCATGCGTCTGACGCGCGCCGGGATGCTCGAAGTTCTCGCATCGGACTATATCCGCACCGCGCGCGCCAAGGGGCTGCGGCCCCTGCGGGTGCTGTTCAAGCACGCGCTTCGCAACGCCATTCTGCCCGTCGTTTCGCTTGCCGCGGTGCAATTCGGCTTCATGCTCGGCGGGTCCATCGTCATTGAAACCATATTCGCAATCAACGGCCTCGGGTTCCTCGCCTGGGAATCCATTCAGCGGGCCGATCTGCCGATGATGCAGGCGATCGTGCTGGTGCTCAGCATATTTTACATCCTGCTGACGTTCCTTGCCGACATGATCAATGCCTTCCTCGATCCGCGCATAAGGGTGACGTAAGATGAGCGATACGACCATCCCGCCCGCCGGCGGCCGGCCAGGCGATGTGATACTGGAGCCCACGCCCGGCGCTCAGTTGCGGCGGCGTATTTTTGGCAACACCGGGCTTATCATCGGTGCTTCGGTCCTCCTGATAATCTTCTTCGTGGCGGCGTTCGCGAGCGTGATTTCGCCCGGCGATCCCTATGATCAGGTCCTGTCGCGCAAGCTCATTCCGCCCATCTGGCACGACACTCCCAAGGCGACCTGGGATCATCCGCTGGGAACCGACGCCCTGGGGCGCGACTATCTCACCCGGCTTTTCTACGGGGCGCGGATATCCCTGTTCATCGGTTTCGCGGCGATGCTCATCTCCGGCGTCATCGGCACGACGCTTGGGGTTCTGGCCGGATATTTCGGCGGCCGCGTCGATATGGTGGTCAATTTCATCCTCACCACGCGCCTTTCCCTGCCGGTGATCCTGGTCGCGCTGGCGGTGGTTTCACTCATCGGCTCCTCGCTGTACGTGGTCATCTGGGTGCTGGGCCTGCTCATATGGGACCGCTTCGCCGTCGTCATGCGCAGCGCGACCCTGCAAATCCGCAATCTGGAATTCGTCTCTGCGGCGCAGGCCCTGGGCTGTTCGACCTGGCGCATCATCCTGAGCGAAATCATGCCCAATATCGGCAATCATCTGATTGTCGTGGCAACCCTGGAGATGGCCCATGCAATCCTGCTGGAGGCGGCGCTCTCCTTCCTCGGACTCGGCGTCCAGCCGCCCGAGCCAAGCTGGGGCCTGATGGTGTCCGAAGCCAAGGGCCTGATGTTCTTCGACGCCTGGCTCATCACCATTCCCGGCGCGGCAATCTTCGCCCTGGTTCTGGCCATCAATCTGCTCGGCGACGGCATCCGCGATGTGACCGCGCCGGAAAACCGGAACTGATCGCATGGCAAAACCCATTCTCGACGTTGAAAATCTGAGTGTGGACATCAATGTCCCTTCCGGCGTCCTGCGCGCGGTGCAGAATATCTCCTTCTCGGTCGCCAGGGGGGAAACCCTGTGCATTGTCGGCGAATCGGGGTGCGGGAAATCGATTACCGCGCTGTCGCTCATGAATCTGCTTCCCAGAACCGCCCGGCGCAGCGCCGACACGCTTTTGCTGGACGGGCAGGATCTTTCGAGCCTGCGCGAGCGGGAGATGTCCGATCTGCGCGGCAACGCCATGGCGATGATTTTCCAGGAGCCGATGACATCGCTCAATCCGGCCTACTCGATCGGCAACCAGCTGGAAGAGGCGATGCGGCGGCACCGCAATGTCTCCAACTCCGAGGCGCGCGACCGCGCCGTGTTCCTGCTGGAGAAGGTGGGTATCACCGGCGCGCGCGGGCGGCTGGGACAATATCCGCACCAGCTTTCGGGCGGATTGCGCCAGCGGGTGATGATCGCCATGTGCCTGATGTGCGAGCCCGCGCTGATCCTGGCGGACGAGCCCACAACCGCGCTGGACGTCACCATTCAGGCGCAAATCCTTCATCTGCTCGCGGAGTTGCGCGACGAGTTCGAGACCAGCCTCATTCTGATCACCCATGATCTTGGCATCGTCGCGCGCGTCGCCGACAGGGTGGCGGTCATGTATGCGGGTGAGTTCGTCGAAACCGGGACCGCCGAACAGGTGTTCAACGCGCCTTCCCACCCCTATACGCAGGGCCTTCTGCGCTGCATTCCAATCCCCGGCAAGACAAAACGCGGCGCGCATCTGGGCGCGATACCCGGGATCGTCCCCAATCTCGTTGGAAGGCTCGAGGGCTGTCATTTCGCCAGCCGCTGCCCCCATGTTCACGACGCCTGCCGGTCCGGGCAACTTGCCCTGCGGCCGGCCTTCGAGGAGAGCCATCACTATCGCTGCGTCCTGTCGCCCGAGGCCTGCGCGGAGAATCTGAAAAGCGGGGTGGCGGCATGAGCGATCCCGTTATCGAGGCCAGGGATGTCACCCGGACCTTCATGATCGGTTCGGGCTTCATGCGGGCCAAGAAACCGCTGCACGCGGTCAATGGCATATCGCTGAATGTCGAACGCGGCGAGGTGCTGGGGATCGTCGGGGAATCGGGTTGCGGCAAGTCCACCCTCGCCAGGATGATGCTCGGGCTGCTGACGCCGACCTCCGGCACGCTGCACCTGGACGGGCAGCTAGTGGGCTCGGCCGACAGGATAGAAGTCGCGCGCATCCTCCAGCCGATATTCCAGGACCCCTATTCCTCGCTCAATCCGCGCAAATCCATCGGCAACATCATCATGCTGCCGCTCAGGGTTCAGAAGGATCCGAACCCGGAGACCTGGCGCAAGCGGACCGAGGAGATCATGGACCTCGTCGGCCTGCCCACGCGCGTTTTCAACAACTTCCCGAGCCAGCTCTCCGGCGGCCAGCGTCAGCGCGTCGCCATTGCCCGCGCCCTCATCAACCGCCCGAAGATCGTCATCTGCGATGAACCCACCAGCGCGCTCGATGTGTCCGTTCAATCGCAGATCCTCAATCTGCTGCAGGATTTGCGGGCCGAATTCGGGCTGACCTATGTCCTCATCAGCCACAATCTCGCGGTGATCGAACATATGGCGACGCGCGTCGCGGTAATGTATCTGGGGCGCATCGTGGAGCAGAACGAAACCGGGGCGCTGTTCGAGACGCCAATGCATCCCTACACCCAGGCGCTGCTTGACTCGGTGCTGACGCCGGAGCCGGGCCTCGGCGTGCCCGATACCCATCTCGGAGCGGCCTACCCCAATCCGGTGGACCCGCCCTCGGGATGCACCTTCCATCCGCGATGCGCGGCGGTGATGGACCAATGCCCGAAGCAGTTTCCGCCAAGGGTCGCGGTCCGGGGCGGCATGGTCGAATGTCATCTCTATGCCGGCGGTGCAGGCAAGAAAGCTCGCAAAGGAAAAAAGAATGAACGGTGAGTCCAGCCGCTCGGGCGCCATAACCCGAATATGCGGCTATTTCGATGACGGCATCTTCGAAAAAGAGCTTGCGCGCCGTGTGGCGTTCCGCACCGAGAGCCAGCGCCGCGAAGGCTTGAGCGAACTTGAGCGCTATGTCGATGAAGAGATGATCCCGGCATTCGAGGATATGGGCTTCGAGACCCGCGTCTTTGAAAACTCCTTTGAGGGCTGCGGCCCCTTCCTGCTGGCCGAGCGCCTGGAGGGAGACGATCTGCCGACGGTCCTGGGCTATGGCCACGGGGATGTCATCCAGGGGCTGGACGATCAGTGGACCAAAGGGGAGGGGCCCTGGGTCACCGCGCGCGACGGCGATAAAATTTACGGGCGCGGCACCGCCGACAATAAAGGACAGCACACCATCAACATGGCCGCCATGCGCGCCGTAATAGAGGAGCGCGGGGCTCTCGGCTTCAATTCAAAAGTCCTCATCGAAATGGGCGAGGAAAACGGCTCGAAAGGCCTGCGCGAGGTTGTCGGCGACAACACACAAGCCTTCGCGGCGGACGTGTTCATCGGCTCCGACGGCCCGCGGGTGAGCGCCGGGCGGCCCACGGTCACGCTGGGGAACCGGGGGTCGGAGCCGTTCGATCTGCTGGTGGAATTGCGCGAGGGCGCGCATCATTCGGGAAACTGGGGCGGGCTGCTGGCCAGCCCCGGCGTCATCCTTGCCGGCGCATTGGCCACCATCGTCGACGCCAACGGCGCCATTCAGATCGCCGAATGGCTGCCGCCGCCCGTTTCGAACTCGGTGCGCATGGCGCTGAAGGACATCGAGATCGACCCCGGTTTGGGCGGCCCCGAAATCGACCCCGGCTGGGGCCAGCCGGGCCTGACGCCGGCGGAGAAGGTTTACGCCTGGAACAGTTTTGAGGTTCTGGCGCTGAAAATCGGCGACCCCGGCAAGCCGGTGAATGCAATCCCCGGCAAGGCCTGGGCCCATTGCCAGCTTCGCTATGTGGTGGGCACGGACCGGGACAAAATCATTCCCGCGCTGAAAGCGCATCTGGCGCGGGCCGGCTTCGATCGGGTCCAGGTCCTCCCCCCACATCCGGCCAATACGGGCGGCTTCATCGCCTCGCAGACCGACATGGATCATCCCTGGTCGAAATGGGTGCGCGGCTCGATAGAGCGCACGAGCGGCGCCCCGCCCGCCGTCATCCCTTCCATGGGCGGGTCCATCGGCAATGATATTTTCACCGACATTCTCGGGCTCCCGGCAATCTGGGTGCCCCATTCCTACGCCGCCTGCTCCCAGCATGCCCCCGATGAGCATATTCTGGCCTCGCTTTCGCGCGACGCGCTCGAACTCATGACCGGGCTCTATTGGGACCTTGGCGACGGCGGCACACCGGGGAGGGCGTAACATGTCGCGATCAGAAGCGGTCAGGCATGCAACCGGCTGCTACGACGATGACGGCGCGCACGGATATTACAGCCGTCTGGCCAAGCTGGTCGCCGTCAGGACGGAAAGCCAGAATCCGGAGCGCCTGAACGAACATTACAGCTACGCCAACGACCATATGACCCCGGCGCTGGAGCGCCTGGGGTATGAATGCCGCATCTATGACAATCCGTTCGAAGGCTGCGGCCCGGTCTTTCTCGCCCAGCGGATCGAGGATGAAAGCCTGCCCACATTGCTGTGTTATGGCCACGGTGACGTTGTTCTGGGCATGGAAGGCCAGTGGGAAGAAGACCGCGACCCCTGGTCGCTCACCTTCGATGGCGACAAGGTCTATGGACGCGGCACCGCCGACAATAAGGGCCAGCATCTGGCGCATATGGTCGCGCTGGAGGCGATATTGGAGACCCGCGGCAAACTCGGCTTCAACTCCAAGATCGTGATCGAACAGGGCGAGGAAAACGGCTCCAAGGGGCTGGCGGAGGTCATTGCGGAAAACCGCGATGATTTCAGGGCGGACGCCTTTTTCTCCTCCGACGGCCCGCGCGCCAATATCGCGGAACCCAATATTTCCCTTGGCAACCGGGGCTGCCTCAATTTCGAACTGGTCGCCAATTTCCGCGAGGGCGGGCATCATTCGGGCAACTGGGGCGGGTTGCTGCGCTCGCCCGCCGTGCGGCTGACCCATGCGCTCTCCTCCATTGTCTCGCCCTCGGGTGAAATAAGGATAGAAGCCTGGAGGCCGAAGGGCATTCCCGATTCGGTGCGCGAGGCGCTTAAAGGAGCGGCGCGCTCACCGGGCGAAACCGGCCCGGCAATCGACGCGGACTGGGGCGAGCGCGGCCTCACCGGCGCGGAAAAAGTCTCTTTGTGGAACAGCTTTGAAGTGCTGGCGATGCAGGTGGGCAATCCCGACAGGCCGGTCAACGCCGTGCCGCCCTGGGCGCGGGCAAGCTGCCAGCTCCGCCATGTGGTCGAAACTCCGCAAGGCGCCATATTGGAGAGCCTGCGCGCCCATCTCGATGAACAGGGTTTTTCCGATATCCAGATTGAAGAGCCGCCGGAGTCGAACCGGGGCTATTTCACACCCGGCAGAACCAATCCGGACCATCCCTGGGCGCATTGGCTGAAAGCCACCCTGGAGCGCGTTGGCGATCAACCCTGCGGCGTGGTGCCCTGCTCGGGCGGCTCCAATGTCACCGGCGTCATCCAGGACGAGTTGGGCATGCCTTTCGCCTGGCTGCCGATGAGCTATCTGGCCTGTTCGCAGCACGCGCCCAATGAGCATATTCTCAAACCCCTCATGCGCGAGGGGCTGGAGCTGATAACCGGCGTCTATTGGGAAATGGGAACCGAGGAGGGCGGGTACCGGCCATGACAAATCCCTGCGATCTTTCCGCGCTTGAAGCGCGGCGGCTGATCGGGCGCAAGGCGCTTTCCCCGGTTGAGCTCACGAATAGCTGTATCGAGCGCATCGCACAGGTGGATGGCGCGCTGAACGCCATCACCGCCCTGGACGCCGAGGTGGCGCTGGCGGCCGCAAAACAGGCCGAGGAAGACGTCGTCAGGGGCGAGCCCCTCGGGCTGCTGCACGGGCTTCCCGTCGGCATCAAGGACTTGCAGGCGACCAAGGGCCTGCGCACCACATATGGCTCACTGCTGTACGAGAATAATGTGCCCGATACAGACGACAGCGTTGTCGCCAATGTGCGCGCCGAGGGCGGCATCATTCTGGCCAAGACCAATACGCCGGAGTTCGGCGCGGGCGCCAACACCACCAACAAAAGATTCGGCGCGACGGGCAATCCCTTCGAC
>BDTT01000095.1 GCA_002897995.1 bacterium BMS3Bbin10
GGGCATCCAGCTTGTCCGCGACGCGGACGCCGGGGCCGGGCAGAAGGCTCGCGCGCACCCGGTAAGCTTCCTTTCCCAGGCGCAAATCCAGACTGGCGGGCTGTATCTGCCCGTCCATGACGCTCCGGCCGAGAACAACGCATCCCTCGTCGATCAGACGCCGGATCGCATGCGCGGGAAGGATTCCGCCCTTCCCGCTTTCCCCGTCAGTCGCCCGTTGCGCGCGTGCAGGCGCCATATCCGAACCCTTCCTTAGCCTTCCCATGTAGACCAACGCCCACTTGACGCCAAGGCCGCTTCGCTGCTTAATCCACACCTCACGTGGTGATTTGAGCCGGCCGGCTTGCAGCCACGATAAACAACTCGCTAAAAGGCCGCGTGTGATGAACCCGGTCCTGTGGCGAGAGCCTGGCCGGGATTTTTTGTGCGCGTTTCATTATGCGAACGCAAAAATGCGCGAAGGAGCCAAACCAATGGCGGCAAAGAACGACGCGAAAACCTCCGGCAAGGACTGGCGGCCGGCCACAACACTGGTGCATGGCGGGACGATTCGGAGCCAGTTCGGCGAGATGTCCGAGGCCATGTTCCTCACCTCGGGCTATGCCTATGACACCGCCGAGCAGGCCGAGGCCCGTTTCAAGGGCGAAAGCGAAGGCTTCGTCTATTCGCGCTACTCGAACCCCACCGTCGCCATGTTCGAGGAGCGCATGCGCGCGCTGGAAGGGGCGGGCGCGGCGCGCGCCACCGCCACCGGCATGGCCGCCGTCACCACCGCATTGCTGTCATTCCTGAAGGCCGGCGACCATGTGGTGGCCGGACGCGTCCTGTTCGGCTCCAATCTGTATATCATGGAGAATATCCTGCCGCGCCTCGGCATCGAAACGACCCTTGTGGACGGCAAGGACCTGGACGCCTGGGGCGCCGCCATGCGCCCCAATACAAGGGCCTGTTTCTTCGAAACGCCGACCAACCCGTCGCTGGAAATCGCCGATGTGGAGGGTGTGTGCGGCATCGCGCGCGAAGCCGGCGCGCTGTCCATCATCGACAATGTGTTCGCGACGCCGATCCTGCAGAAGCCGCTGGAGATGGGCGCCGACATCGTCGTCTATTCCGCCACCAAGCATATCGACGGCCAGGGCCGCTGCCTTGGCGGCGTCGTGTTGTCATCGCAGGAGTTTATCGAAGAAACGCTGCATGATTTTTTCAAGCATACCGGCCCGTCCATGAGCCCGTTCAATGCCTGGGTGATGCTGAAAGGCCTGGAGACGCTTCCCCTTCGGGTCAGGCATTCCTGCGCCTCGGCGGAACTGGTGGCCGATTTCCTCGCCCAGCGCTCCGAAGTCGCCCGCGTCTTTTATCCCGGCCGCAGGGATCATCCCCAATATGCGCTCGCCAAACGGCAGATGGCGTCGGGCGGGCCGCTGGTCGCATTCGATCTCAAGGGCGGCAAGGAGGCGGCGTTCCGCTTCATGAACGCCCTGGAGATATTCAAGATCACCAATAATCTGGGCGACGCCAAGTCCCTGGTGACCCACCCCGCCACAACGACCCATCAGCGCCTTGGGCCGGAGGGCCGCGCGGCAATCGGCATCGGCGAGGGTCTGTTGCGGCTGTCGCTCGGGCTGGAGGACGCCGGCGACCTGGTTGCCGATATCGAACGGGCGATTAGCGCCTAGTATCGAATTGGCATACACTCCGCCGCCGCGGGGGACTTCGCATGATTGAACTGAGGCCGATACTGCTGGTGACCGGGGTTCTGCTGGCGACGCTGGGCAGCGCCATGATGATCCCGGCGCTCTACGACCTGACGGTCGGGCATGAAGACTGGCTCATATTCGCCGCATCGTCGATCATTACGCTTTTCGTCGGCGTCGGCCTCGCCTTCGCCAATCGCGGGCGCACGGAGACCCTCTCGATCAAGCAGGCCTTTCTGCTGACCAATGTCATATGGCTGACCCTGACCGCTTTCGGCGCGCTGCCCTTTGCCTGGTCGAATCTGGATATCAGCTATACGGACGCCTTTTTCGAGTCCATGTCGGGCATCACCACAACCGGCGCGACCATTCTCACCGGTCTGGACAACGCGCCGCCGGGTATCCTGCTGTGGCGCGCCCTTCTGCAATGGCTCGGAGGGCTCGGCATCATCGTCATGGCGATTTCCATCCTGCCGATCCTGCAGATCGGCGGCATGCAGCTGTTCAAGGTCGAGGCATTCGACACGGCCGGAAAAGTCATGCCCCGCGCCACGCAGATCGCGGCTTCCATCGTAATTATCTACATCATCTTCACGGCGATTTGCGCCGGTGCATATTACCTGACCGGGATGTCGGTTTTCGACGCGATCGTCCACGCCCTTACCACGCTGTCGACGGGCGGGTTTTCAAGCCGCGACGCCTCACTCGCCTATTTTGCGAATGAGTGGGTTGAGGTCGTCGCCATTGTTTTCATGATTGTCGGCTCCCTGCCCTTCGTCCTCTATGTCAAGGCCTATCAGGGGCGGATGAGAGACCTTTTCGGCGACAGCCAGGTGCGCTGGTTCTTCGGTACAATCCTCATCTTTTCCATTCTCGCCTGGATATCCTACCAGTCGGTGCACGCGGAACCCCATGAAACACGCATCATCACGGTGATTTTCAACGTCGTCTCCGTCATGACGGGAACGGGATACGCGACGACCGCATACGACAACTGGAGTTCCATGGCGGTCGTGCTGTTCTTCATCCTGATGTTCATCGGCGGATGCTCGGGCTCGACATCCTGCGGCATAAAGATTTTCAGATTCCAGGTGATATTCGAAATGATCCGCTGCCGGTTGCAGGCGGTCATCTACCCCAAGGGCGTTTTCGTGGAACGCTATAACGGCGCGCCCATCTCCGACACTGTGATGAGCGCCGTCATGGGGCTGTTCTTTCTGTTCCTGCTCAGCTTCGCCGTCATCGCGACACTGCTGTCGCTCATCGGGCTCGACACCCTGACGGCTCTCTCGGCGGCGGCCTCCGCCGTTGCGAACGTGGGGCCGGGCCTGGGGCCTATCGTCGGCCCCGTCGGCAATTACGCGGCGCTTCCCGACAGCGCCAAATGGATTTTGTCTTTCGGCATGCTGCTCGGCCGGCTGGAAATCTTTACCGTAATAATTCTGTTTACGCCGACTTACTGGCGGTCTTAGAGCATGAACCCGCCATATTGAATCATGCTCTAACCCACGCGCGATCCTTCAGCGCCCTTCCGATACGCGACAGATCATCGCCGATGCCAATCAGGCTCGGTACGAGAATCAGCACCAGAACCGTCGCGGCCGCGAGGCCGAACACCATGGTCACCGCCATCGGGATCAGGAACTGCGCCTGCCGGCTGGTCTCGAACAGCAGCGGCGTCAGCCCGCCAATTGTCGTGAGCGAGGTCAGCAGCACGGCGCGGAAACGGTCCCGCGACGCGCCCAGAGCCGCGGCGCGCAGGCTATCTCCGTCCTCGAGGCGGCGCGTGACCTGGGTCACCAGAATGATCGAGTCGTTCACCAGAATGCCCGACAGGCCCAGCAGGCCGATCATGGAAATAATGGTGAGGGTGTAACCCATCACCATATGCCCAAGGATGGCGCCGACGAAGCCGAAGGGAATGATGGCCATGACCGCCAGGGGCTTGGCGTAACTTTCAAAAACCCACGCCAGAATGATGTAGATGATGATGAGCGACAGCAGCGCACCCATCTTCAGATCGGCGAACGACTTCGACTGTTCCTCGGCGCGCCCCTTGAAGGCGTAACGCAGCTTGTATTTTTTCGCCAGACCGGGGAGGGTTTTCTCGTCCAGCTTGTCCAGGACATCCGCAACGGTGGTGACGCTTGCATCTATATCGCCGGTGACCGCGACCGTGCGCAGGCCATTCATCCTCTGAATGATCGAAAAGCCGGCCTTTTCCCTGAAGGTCACAACTTCGCTCAGGGGCACCCGCTCGCCGGACGGACTGCGCAGATATAGTTGTTGCAGGGCATAGGGACCGGGCACTTCCTGAATGCGCTTCACGCGCACGGTTATTTCCTCGTCGCCGCGCGCGAAACGGGTCGCGACCGCCCCCTCGAACGCATTGCGGACCTGGGTCCCGACATCTTCGGCGGTAAAGCCCAGCGACGCGCCGCGGGGAGTCACCTCCATGATGAGTTCCTGGCGGCCATAGGGCAAATCGTCATTGGCGGCGCTGACGCCGGGGAATGTCGAAAGCGCCGCGCGCAATTCAAGGGCGGCGGCCTTCAGATCGGCGACCGGCGCGTCCTGAAGCTGAATGTCGATATCGCGCCCCGGAGGGCCTCCGCGGCGCTCGGAAATCGCGACCTTTGTGACGCCGGGTATCTTTGGCAATTGCTTGCGCCAGGCGCCGATGACTTTTTTTGTCGCCGTCTTGCGCTCTTCGCTGGGTGTCAGCTGCACCTGTATCTGGGCGAGATTGTCGCCGAGCGAACCTCCTGCGACCCCGAGTGTGGTGAAGCTCGTCACCACCAAGGGCTCCTTGCCGCCGCCAAGCTCTTTCTCGGCCCGGCGCAGCGCCTGTTCGATCTGGTTCAGTCCGTCGGTCTGTTCGCTGCGCGGCGTGCCGGGCCCGAAGGTAATCAGCGCGGAGACGTTCTCCGACTCCGGCGAGGGGAAAAACTGAAACTGCAAGCGCCCTCCGGCGATCAGGCCAAGGCAAAAGATCAGCATGGCCAGAATGGAGGCGACGGTCGTATAGCGCCACGCATAGGCCAGTTCGACGAACCTGCGGTAGGGCCCGTCGCGCAGCGCCGCCAGGCCGCGATCGAATGCCTGGCGGAACCGGTTTTCCTGCTTTTTCCGCTTGCCGAAGCCGTGGCGCAAATGACCCGGCAGGATAAGGAAACACTCGATGAGACTGGCGATCAGCACGGCGAATACGACAAGCGGGATGGCGCTCATGACATCGCCGATCTGGTCGCGGATGAGGAAAATCGGGAAAAATGCGGCCTGCGTGGTGAGCGTTGCGGCCACCACCGGGATCAGCATGCGCGTCGCGCCCCGCTCCGCCGCCTCGAGCCGGGTGTCCCCCAGCGCCTGGCGCGTCGCGGTATGCTCGCCAACCACGATGGCGTCGTCAACGATGATGCCCAGCATCATGATGAGCGCGAACATGGACACCATATTGATGGTCTGCCCGCTCGCCAGCATCACCGCCAAGGTCGCCGTCAGGGCCACCGGGATGCCGGCCGCCACCCAGAAGGCGACGCGCCCGTCGAGGAAAACAAACAGAATGATCAGAACCAGCGCCAGCCCCTGGAGTCCGTTCTTGATAAGAATGCCGAGCCGCTGCTGGACGAATTTACCGCGAATGTCATACACCGAAACTTCCAGGTCCTTCGGCAGCTTCGATTCAATTTCCGCCATCTGCGCGGTCAGCACATTCATGGTCTTGAGGGTATCGGCGGACCGCGCGCGCAGCACGCGCAGCTCGATCGCCTGCTTTCCGTTCTGCAGGCCGATAGCCTGATTGCGATCAAACCGGGTTTCGACCAGCGCGATTTCACGCAGGCGGATTTTCTCGCCCGAGCGTTCCGACTTGACCTCGATTTCGGAAATGGTCCGAGGCGTCTTGCGCTGCGCGCGCGAGCGCAACTGTATCTCCACATCGCCCTCCAGGATGCCCGAGGGCAGATCACGCGTTTCCTGCCTTATGCGGCGCGCCACATCGCCAAGCGACAGCCCCAGCCGGCGCAATTCACGCTCGCGGATGCGGACCCAGATTTCCTCGTCGCGCGCGCCGTTCATTGTGACCTTGTCGATACCTCCCGCCAGCAAGGCGTCGCGAATTCGCTTGGCGTGGGTTTTGAGGTCTTTCTCCGAAAAGGGCCCGGACACGGAAATTCTGGCGACCGGTTCGAAAAACGCGATGCGGTTGACAACGGGCTCCTCCGAATCCTGCGGCAGCGTCGTCACGCCATCGACGGCCTGCTCCACATCCGACTGTGCTTTCTGCATGTCGGCGTCGGCGTCGAATTTCAGGTTCAGAACGCCCACGCCTTCGCGGGCGATCGAGCCCACCTCATCGATGCCGTCGAGAAACCGGAGTTCAGGTTCCAGGGCATCGAGGATATTTTCCTCGACATCCTCCGCGCTCGCCCCCGGCCAGGCGACCGTCACGGTGATCCGCGGAATTTCGAGGGTCGGAAAGAATTGCGTGTTGAGGCGCCCCAAAGAGAACAGGCCGAGCACAATCATCGCCGCCATCAGCAAATTGGACGCGGTGGGATGATGCACGAAGAGCCGGATCAGCCCATGCGCCGGGGACCTCTCCGTCACCGGCCTGGAGTCCGATTGGTTCATATCAGTCCAATCATGCCCTAGCGCTCCTCGACACGCAGTCCGTCTTCGGCCGCCGGCAGCCGCGTGGTAATCACCCGGTCCCCCTTGGCGATTTCACCGCGCACGAGAACCTGCGTCCCCGCCGCGCCCACGAAAGCCACGGCGCGCGCCTTGAGACGGCCCCCCTCGATAACGAACACACGGTCGCTGCCATAGAGCGCAGTCTGCGGCAGCCTTACGACCTTCTCATATGTCCGGTCGGGCACCTGCACCTCGACAAACGCGCCGGCGCGAATGGGCGTCGGTGAACCGGGATCGTCCAGCCTCGCGTAGATTTCCACACCGCCCTTCTCGGCCGCGATCTCGGCCGCCACCCGCTCGATGCGCGCGGGGTAGACGATCGGCTCATCGCCCACATGCCAGAGCACTTTCACCGGACGGCCGATGAGTGTCTGCTCGCTGGCGATGATCCGCCCGTACTGGCGGTCGGACAGCGTGAAGCGCACATCCAGCCAATTGACGTCCAGCAGTGTCGCCACCTGATCGTTGGCGCTGACAATGCGGCCCGCTTCCGCGCTGACACCGGTGACGTAAGCATCGAAGGGCGCCTTGAGCACGGTGTCTTCCAGATTGCGCGCGGCCTGGCGCACGCGCCACGCAAGCTGGCTGATAACGGCGCGCTGCTGCGCGGCCCTGGCCTGCTGGATTTCAAGATTGTTGGCCCGCAGATCGAGCGACTGCTCGCGTTCCGAAACGGCCATACGCCGGTCGTCGGCGACCTTTTTCGACACGGTGCCCTTTTTGGCCAGCGGGATCGCGCGCTCCAGATCGCGCCGGGCGATCGCGAGCTGCTCCCTGGCGCGCTTCATGGCGTCCTGTTCGCTTTCGATGGCGGCGGCGATTTCGCGGGATTTGGCGCGCGCTTCGGCAAGCTTTGCCTCGGCCTCGTCAAGCGCGCCGCGATACTGGAAGGGATCGACCTTGAGCAGCACATCGCCCCTGGCGACCACCCCGCCCTCGCGCATGGCGGGGCCCGTTTCCAGCACTTCGCCCGAGACCAGCGAACGCAACTCGACCCGGCGCCCGGAAACCGTCTGGCCGTAAAGCGTGAGATAGGGCTGGAAATTCGTGACATCGGCCTCGACCGCTTTCACCGGCCACACCTGCTCCTGGAGCGGGCGCTGCGGCACTTCCGGCTTGGTCGCCTTGAGCCCGGCAAAGGTCGCGATACCGAGCGCAAGCACGAGAACCGGCGCCAGGGTCTTGGCCGAAATGGTCAACACCCTGCGCAGACGCGGCGTCGCGACCGCGCCCTCGCGGCGTGTTCGTTTCTTGCTCTGGCGGGTGGCGGCCATCTCTCACAATCCATAAAACACCGGCCCGTCCGGGTATCGCGATATTATACGCTATTTCAGGCCCAATTCCGGCGCTTGACCGCTTCGAGGTCAATATTTGGTGGGCCGGGGGCAAAGAACAAGGAAAAACCGGTGGAATGGTTTGTGCAAGGCGATCTCAGCCCTTGCGCAAATGCCGCGTCCTGCGCCACTTTCCAGCACTGTTCCCCGGACAAGGAGACCGATCTTGGCGCCCCAGATGATAACGCCGAAGGAAATGCTCGAAAAACTGGTGGCTTTCGATACCACCAGCGTCAAGACCAACATCCCGCTGATTGAGTTTGTCGAGGGCTATCTTTCCTCCCACGGGATCGAATCCGCGCGCGTCCCCAGCGGCAATGGCATCCACACGAGCCTCCATGCGGTGATCGGGCCTTCGGGCGTGCCCGGCATCGGGCTGTCCGGCCACACCGACGTGGTGCCGGTCGAGGGACAGGAATGGGCCACCGACCCCTTCACCCTGACGCAAAAGGGCAGCCGGCTTTACGGGCGCGGCTCCTGCGACATGAAGGGGTTCCTCGCCTGCATTCTCGCCCATGTGCCCGCCTTCAAGGCGCGCGATCTCAAAGTCCCCATTCACCTGCTGCTCTCCTACGACGAGGAGGTGGGATGCACGGGAGTGCGGCCCATGATCGGCGAGCTCGGGAACAGGCTCCCGGCCCCGCGCCTTGTCATTGTCGGCGAGCCCACATCCATGAAGGTGGTCGACGCCCACAAAAGCATCCACGGTTTCGAGACCCATGTGAGGGGCAAGGAGTCTCATTCCGGCAAGCCCCATCTGGGGGTCAATGCGATCATGGCGGCGGGCCAGTTGATTGGCGAGCTGACCCGCATGGACGCCGAGCTGCGCGCGCGCGCCGACGGGCCGCGCTTCGACCCGCCCTATACCAATATCGCCGTCTCCATGATCGACGGCGGCACCGCGCGCAACATCACCCCCAAGGCGTGCAATTTCTCCTGGATGTTCCGCTCGGTCCCGGCGACCGATGTGGGCGAAATCACCAGCCGCTTCGCCAAATTCGCCGAAGAAGAAGTGCTGCCCGCCATGCGCAAAGTCTACCCCGAGGCCTCCATCGAGACGGTTCAGATGACCAATGTTCCCTCCCTGAACGCGCCCGAAGGCTCGCCCGCCGTCTCCCTCGCCCTCAAGCTCGCGGAACAGAACGAAACCTTCGCCGTCTCCTACGGCACCGAGGGCAGCCTGTTCGAGCAGGCAGGATTCTCCTCCGTCGTCATCGGCCCCGGCGACATCGCCCAGGCCCACGCCCCAGACGAATTCATCGAGGAAAGTGAGCTTGAAGCCTGTTCGGCCTTTCTCGACAAGGTCGCGGATTATGCGTAAGCGAACTGAG
>BDTT01000096.1 GCA_002897995.1 bacterium BMS3Bbin10
ACATCTCACTCAGCCGCCTCAGCCGCCTTCTTCGCCCCTGAAGCAGGCCGCCGCGCAAACAGCTCGGCCAGATACCGTCCCGTATAGCTCTCCGGCGTTTTCGCCACTTCCTCCGGCGTGCCGGTCGCGACAATCCGCCCGCCGCCGTCGCCGCCCTCGGGGCCCATGTCGATGATCCAGTCGGCCGTTTTGATGACCTCCAGATTATGCTCGATGACCACCACCGTGTTGCCCTGGTCGACCAGCTCGTGCAGCACCTCGAGCAGCTTGGCGACGTCGTGGAAGTGCAGCCCCGTGGTCGGCTCATCGAGAATATACAAGGTGCGGCCCGTGGCGCGGCGCGAGAGTTCCTTTG
The DNA here is from genome assembly GCA_002897995.1 of bacterium BMS3Bbin10. Lineage (GTDB taxonomy): Bacteria > Pseudomonadota > Alphaproteobacteria > Rhizobiales > Methyloligellaceae > UBA2767. The sequence goes on from BDTT01000096.1 coordinate 356, forward strand.
AGAGTTTGACGCGCTGCGCCTCGCCGCCCGAAAGCGTCGTCGCCTGCTGGCCGACTTTTATGTAGTCGAGCCCGACGCGTTTGAGCGTTTCCATCTTGTCGCGCACGCTCGGCACGGCCTTGAAGAATTCGGCCCCTTCCTCGACCGTCATGTCGAGAATGTCGGCGATGGACTTGCCCTTGAATTTGATCTCCAGCGTCTCGCGGTTGTAGCGCGCGCCCTTGCACTGGTCGCAGGTGACATAGACGTCGGGCAGGAAATGCATCTCGATCTTGATCAGCCCGTCGCCCTGGCAGGCCTCGCAGCGCCCGCCCTTTACGTTGAAGGAAAACCGCCCCGGCTTGTAGCCGCGCACGCGCGATTCGGGCAGCTCGGCGAACCATTCGCGGATGGGAGTGAATGCTCCTGTATAGGTAGCGGGATTGCTTCTGGGCGTGCGCCCGATCGGGCTCTGGTCGATGTCGATGATCTTGTCGAGATATTCAACGCCCTGCAACTCGTCATGGTCGCCGGGATGCTCGCGGGCGTTGGTCAGCTTGCGCGCGACGCCCTTGTACAGGGTTTCGATCAGCAGGGTGGATTTGCCCCCGCCCGACACGCCGGTGACGCAGGTGAAGGTGGAGAGCGGAATCTCAGCCGTGATGTTGCGGAGATTGTTTCCGCGCGCACCGGTGACGCGCAGGACTTTTGTACGGGAAATCCCGCGGCGCCGGGCGGGCAGGGGGATCTGCATGATGCCGGTCAGATATTGCGCGGTCAGGCTGTTCGCGTGCCCCATGATCTTTTTCGGCGCGCCCTGCGCCACCACCTCTCCGCCATGGATACCGGCGCCGGGGCCGATATCCACCACATGATCGGCGCTCAGGATGGCTTCCTCGTCATGCTCCACCACGATGACCGTGTTGCCCATGTCCCTGAGCGCGCGAAGCGTTTCCAGCAGCCGCGCATTGTCGCGCTGATGCAGGCCGATGGAGGGCTCGTCCAGCACATAAAGGACGCCCGTCAGCCCCGACCCGATCTGGGAGGCGAGGCGGATGCGCTGTGACTCGCCGCCCGAGAGCGTGCGCGAGGCGCGCGACAGGGTGAGATAGTCCAGCCCCACGTCATTGAGGAATTTCAGCCGCTCGCGAATCTCCTTCAGGATGCGCGCGGCGATCTCGTTCTGCTGCGCGTTCAGGGCTTCGGGGACGGTTTCAAACCATTTCCCCGCATTGCGGATCGACATTTCGCTCACCTGGCCGATATGCTTATCCGCGATCTTCACCGCCAGGGTTTGCGGCTTCAGCCGGTAGCCCGCGCAGGCCTGGCAGGGATGGTCGGACTGGTAGCGCGAAAGCTCATCGCGCACCCAGTTGGATTCGGTTTCCTGCCAGCGGCGCTCGATATTGCTGACCACCCCTTCGAAGGTCTTGGAGGTGGTGTAATGCCGCGTCCCGTCGTCATAGGTGAAGGTAATCTTTTCCTCCCCCGACCCGAACAAAATGACGTCCCGCACCCGTTCGGGCAGCTCGTTCCAGGGCGTGCTCGTCGCCACCTTGTAATGCGCGGCGAGGGCGTCCAGCGTCTGCGTGTAATAGGGCGAGGTCGCGCCCGTTTTGGCCCAGGGCAGAAGCGCGCCTTGGCGCAAACTCAGATTGCCGTCCGGCACCACTAAATCCGGCTCGAATCTGAGTTCCGTCCCCAGTCCGTCGCATGACGGGCAGGCGCCAAACGGGTTGTTGAAGGAAAACAGCCGGGGCTCGATCTCGTCGATGGTGAAACCCGAGACCGGGCAGGCGAAACGCTGGGAGAAGATGAGGCGTTCATGGGTCTCGTTGCGGCCCCTGTTGGCGCTGGCGAGCTGCGCCTCATCCAGCGGCTTGTCCGCAAGCTCGGCAATCGCGATTCCCTCGGCAAGTTGCAGCGCGGTCTCGAAGGAATCCGCCAGCCGCGCGGCGATGCCGTCGCGCACCACCACACGGTCCACCACCACGTCGATGTCGTGGGTAAATTTCTTGTCCAGCGCCGGCGCGTCCGCGATCTCAAAGAATTCCCCGTCGATCTTGACCCGCTGAAAACCCTTCTTCATCAGCTCGGCAAGGTCTTTTTTATACTCGCCTTTGCGCCCGCGCACGATCGGCGCCAGCAGATAGGCGCGCATGCCCTCTTGCAAGCCCATGACCCGGTCGACCATCTGGGCGACGCTCTGGCTTTCGATGGGCAGGCCCGTGGCGGGAGAATAGGGCACCCCGGCGCGGGCAAACAGCAGCCGCATATAGTCATGAATTTCGGTGACGGTGCCGACGGTGGAGCGCGGATTGCGCGATGTGGTTTTCTGCTCGATGGATATGGCCGGCGAGAGACCCTCGATATGGTCCACGTCCGGCTTTTGCATCATCTCCAGAAACTGCCGCGCATAGGCGGAGAGCGATTCCACATAGCGGCGCTGGCCTTCGGCGTAAATGGTGTCGAAGGCGAGGGACGACTTGCCCGAACCCGACAGCCCGGTAATGACGATCAGCTTTTCGCGCGGCAAATCAAGGTCGATGCCTTTCAGATTATGCTCGCGCGCGCCGCGTATGGAAATATGCTTGTGCATGACCCTCTTGGCTCAAGTCTTCCAGCTGACAGTGTCCTGGCGGTCGAAACAGGCCTCGCGCGACGGGAAAAACCCTGCGCGCGCGAGAGCGTTGTATATTATTATCTCCGCAATTGGTTCTTGCGCTCTTCAAACTCGCGCGCGTCGATCTCGCCTTTGGCAAGCCGCTCTTTCAGCTGGGCAAGCGCGCTGTCGCGCATATTGGCCTTTCTCTCGCTGTTTCCCATCATCCATCTTGTTAAAAAGACGATCACAGCAACAGAAACCACCAGGACCACGAGCATTGCGAAGGGTCCTGAATACATTTCCCACCACCCCATCGTCATCTGTTCGCCGCCTATCTCCGGGCCTTGCATTTTTCCACTCCTTCGGTGGGGTTCATATTCATGTCAGGAAATATGCGGAATCCGGTCGCTGGAATTCAAGTGAAAGTATCGTGCATCCGGTTTTCAATATAGGGCAGGGCGAGGCGTTGCATAACCCGCGGCGTCGGTTCGTTGCCGGCCGTCCCCTAAATCGGCAGCCGGATGCCGAACGCCATCAGCAGGATCAGCCAGACGAACACGCCCACCGTCGGGTAGAAGGTGATGCCGAAACCAAAGGCGCGCAAGTAAGGGTTCTTGTGATAGCCGATCCAGAACAGCACCCGCCCGAGCAGGAACAGGGATGTCAGGATCGGGATCGAATCGGCCTCGGATATGGGCGCAAAGAGCGCGACCCCGCTCAACCCCACCAGAAACAGAATAAACTGTTCAATGGTGTTGAGAACGAACCGTGTGTTCACGTCGAGCGCCGAATTCGGCTTGGGCCTCTGCCCGACCCACATATCCGGATTGAGCCTTTGCGCCGCGACGATGGCGATTCCCACAACCGCCGGCGCAAGCGCCAGAATCGAGCATTTGATCATAAGCTCCAGGCGGTCGGCGACAGTCCATGACACCGGCTCCCAGGTAACGATGAACTGCTTCACGGTGACGTAATAGACGAGCGCAAACAGCCAGTTGCCGACGAGGACTTTGATGAAGGGCCAGGTTCTGCGGGAAAACCCCAATGGGCCCCGGCCCAGTATTCTTCCCGGGGCGCGCTCTTTTTCTAGTTCATCTGGCGTCATTCTTGTCGTCATGGATGTCCGATGGGGTGTCTGGCGCCCGCCCCGAGGCTCGCACTGAAGGCTGCTCTTAGGCGAAGTTCGCGG
>BDTT01000097.1 GCA_002897995.1 bacterium BMS3Bbin10
ATGACAGCCCCTACATCCATCGCAACAGCTATGCGGACACCTATGGCGAGCACCGCGAAAAGGTCGGGTTTGGCCTGTCGGAATACGAGGAACTGATCCGTTATGCCCGCGAAATCGGCATCACTTTCTTTTCGACGGCATTCGATATCCCGAGCGCCGATTTTCTCGCCGAGCTGGACACACCCGCCTACAAGATCGCTTCCGGCGATCTGACCAACCTTCCTCTGCTGCGGCACGTTGCCGGCATCGGCAAGCCGATGATCATCAGCACCGGCGGCGGGACCATGGACGATGTGGTGCGGGCCTATCGCGCGATAATGCCGATCAACCCGCAGCTCGCCATTCTTCAGTGCACTTCGGGCTATCCGGCGGAATTCAACGAGTTGAACCTCAAGGTCATACAGACCTTCCGCGAGCGGTTTCCCGATGTGGTGGTCGGCCTTTCCTCTCACGATAACGGTATCGCCATGGCGCTCGTCGGCTATGTCATGGGCGCCGGAATCGTCGAAAAGCATTTTACGCTGAACCGCGCCGCCAAGGGCACCGACCATGCATTTTCGCTCACGCCGGAAGGCCTGCACAGGATGGTTCGGGATCTGCGCAGGGCCAGGATGGCCATGGGCGATGGGGTCAAGGCGCAGTATGAAAGCGAAACCGCGCCACTCTACAAGATGGCAAAGAAGCTGGTGGCGGCCAGAGATTTGCCGGCGGGTCATGTTCTGACCGAGGCGGACATTCTCGCCAAGGCTCCCAATGACGGCCTGCCGGCCTTTGAGTTCGACAACATTGTCGGCATGCGCCTGACGGCGCCGCTCAAGGGCGATGAAAATATCGAATATGAAATCCTTGAGAAACTCGCCGGCGCCGATCCGGCACGGGCGGCGACGGGCAGTGCGTCCTAGCGCGGATCACCGATAAGTGGAAACCGGTTATCGGAAAAATAATACGCATAAACAAAAAGCTGGATCGCGGTTTTGATTCCATCAAAACATGAAGCGATCTAGGCCGGCATCCGGCGCGGGGCACAGGCGGGAATCAGTATAGGCGTGGAACAGGATCCTTTATTCTCGATGCGCGACCGCGTCGTGCTCGTGACCGGCGGCGCGGGCAATCTCGGGCGGTGTTTTGTCGCGGCGTTGCTGGAGCGCGGCGCACGGGTCGCTGTTTTCGATGCGCTCGAGGAAAGACAGGCGCGCGAACGCCTCGATGGCCTGGGCTCCAATTCTTCGTTACGCTTCGAGAAGGTCGATGTGACCGATGGCGCCAGCCTTGGCGCGGCGCTGGCGCGGGTTCGCACTGACTGGGGCGTGCCCCATGGGCTGATAAACGCCGCGGCCATCGATGCGCCGCCCGGCGCGCCGCCGGAGGAGAACGGTCCATTCGAAACCTATCCGGCGGAGTCCTTCGACCGCATCATGGCGGTCAATGTGAAGGGCGTCATGCTGTCCTGCCAGGTGATCGGCGCGGCGATGGCCGAGGCCGGGCGCGGGGCGATCGTGAATATCGGCTCGACCTATGGTCTCGTGTCGCCGGACCAGAGCCTTTACGACTACCGCCGCGAGCGCGGCGAGACTTTTTACAAGCCGGTCGCCTATTCGGCCTCGAAATCGGCGCTCTACAACCTGACCCGCTATCTGGCGACCTACTGGGCCCGCAAAGGCGTGCGCGTAAACACGCTGACGCCGGGCGGGGTGTTTGCGGGTCAGGACGAGGATTTCCTTGAGGGCTATGCCCGCCGCGTCCCGATGGGCCGGATGGCGCGCGAAAATGAACTGGACGGCGCTGTCGTGTTTCTGCTGTCCGAAGCCTCTTCATATATGACCGGCGCCAATCTGGTGGTCGATGGCGGCTGGACCGCTTGGTAGAAGTCAAAGCGATGACAAAAACTCCCTTTCCCAAGACACTCGGCAACTGGATCGCCGGCGAAGAATGCGCCGCCGATGGCGGCGAAACCTTCGACAAGATTTCGCCCCATGACGGCGCCGTGCTTTGCAGTGCGGCCCGCTCCCGCCAGGCGGATGCGGGCGCGGCCGTCGCCGCGGCGGCCATAGCCCAGCCGGCCTGGGCGGCCATGCCCGCGGTCCAGCGCGGCAATATCCTGCATGACGTCGTGATGAGGCTCAGGGCCCGCGCCGGCGACATGGCCCGGACGGTGGCGCTGGAGACCGGCAAGTCGCCCGGGGAGGCGATGGGCGAGACCGGCGGCGCGATTCAGCAGGGCCTGTTCATGGCCGGTGAAGGCATGCGTCTCTACGGGCGGACGACCACCAGCGGCACACCGAACAAGCAGGCCATGACCATACGCGCGCCGCTCGGCGTGGCGGGGCTTATCATTGCCGCCAATACGCCCATCGCCAACATAGCCTGGAAGGTGTTTCCGGCGCTCATTTGCGGCAATGGGGTGGTGTTGAAGGCGGCGGAGGATACGCCTGCGTCGGCCTGGCTTTTTGGTGAAATAGCAAAGCAAGCCGGCCTGCCCGACGGCGTTCTCAATATTGTCCAGGGGCTTGGAGTCGAGGCCGGCCGGCCGCTGGTGGAGGACGCGCGGGTGGCCGTTCTGAGTTTCACCGGATCGACCGCCGTCGGCCGCGAGATCGCCCGCACCGGCGGCGAACGCATGGCCAAGGTGTCGCTTGAGCTGGGCGGCAAGAACCCTCTGGTCGTATGCGACGACGCCGACCTCGACAAGGCCGTGGAATGGACCGTGTTGTCGGCCTTCTCCAATGCGGGGCAGCGCTGCGCTTCGGGGAGCCGGATCATTATTTTCGAAAGCGTCTATGACGCCTTCAGGGAAAAGCTGCTCGCGCATACCGCCACGTTGAAGGTCGGACCCGGCGACGATGACGATTTCGGACCTGTCATCAACGAGCGCCAGCTCAACATCATGCTGTCGGCAATCGAAACCGCGCGAGGCAGAGGCGCGGCGGTTCTGGCCGGTGGCGGGCGGCTGACCGGGAAGGCCCACGTCAAGGGATGTTATCTCGCCCCCACCGTGATCGAGGGCGCCGGTCCGGCGGACGAAATATCGACCAGCGAACTGTTCGGCCCCATCGCCTGTCTCTACCGCGTGCCCGATTTCGAGGCGGCGGTGACCCTGGCCAACGACTCGCCCTACGGGCTGACGGCCGCCATCCACACCCGCAGCGTGGACCGGGCGTCGGAGTTCGTGCGCCGGGTTGAGGCGGGCACGGTGTCGGTCAATGCGGGCACCTATGGCAGCGAGCCGCATATGCCTTTCGGCGGCGTCAAGGCTTCGGGGAATGGAAGCCGGGAGCCCGGCACCGAGGCAATCGAGTTTTATTCCAGCCTCAAGAATGTCTACACGCTCGTTAATCCGGAGCGGGTGTGAGGAGCATCAATTCCGTAGCGGAAGGGTGTCTTCGTCATGTTTCCTTGACGGTCAGGTCGTGAGTGGCGGATTCACGACAGCTCGGCTGCGGACGTGGTGACTACAGCATGTTGAAATTATTTAAAGACGATAGCACTGGACAGGGCAAATCGCATTGCTATCTAAGCTGGTATCTGTGGCTCGCAGGTGCCTTATCCCCTTTCTCAAACCTCCTACACTCGTAACGGTCATGTACATTCCAGATATGCTAGCGCTCACAAAATATACGCGTCTCCCTCCGCGCTTAGCGGAGATGTTTCCCAACCAGCAGCCTCACGATAAATATGCCAGCGACGAGCGCTTGAATGCGATTCTCTCAGTCCTCAAAGGCCGTGATCTTGGACATGTAGTGGACCTTGGTGGAAATTCGGGATTTTTCT
>BDTT01000098.1 GCA_002897995.1 bacterium BMS3Bbin10
AAAGGACGAGAGCGTGGTTCAGGCCCCGGACCCGCTGATCGTGGGGTCGAGCGCCGACGTGATCGGGCGCAGCGCCCACATTCTGGGCAAGAGCCTCCACCCCAAGCAGCGCCGCGCCGATTAGGGGGTGACGGGGGAGTGTGGCGAGCCGCCGGGCCTCCACCGTAATACCGGCCCCTCTTTTTGTCATCCTCCGGCTTGACCGGAGGACCCAGTATCCTCAGAGCTTTGCAATTGAAGGATAGAGGTTGACCCAATTTGGGTTCTCTTCCTCAATAAGCCGGATTTTCCAAGTGCGATTGTAACGCTTGAGGCGCTTTTCCCGGCGGATTGCGGACTCGACGTCCTCAAACGGCTCGTAATAAACAAGGCGGTCCACGCCATATTTCTTTGTGAAGCCATCTGCGGCCTTCGTCTTGTGCTCATACGCGCGGCGCACAAGATCGTTGGTCACGCCAATATGGAGCGTGCCGCCAATGCCGCTCGAGAGAATATAGACATAGTAACTTTTGCCCGTGCTCATCCCGGGAGACTGGTGGCTACTGGATCGTCCGGTCAAGCCGGACGATGACAAATAGGGGCGGCGAGACGTTGTGCCTAAACCGTCATTCCGGTGAAAACTTAGAATCCAGTGCAGAGAGTGCCACACCCGGCGCCATTAAAGTCTGGATCCCGGATCGCGCGACTCTTTGTCTGCGCTACCGGCCTTCGGCCTACTTGAGCGCGAATCCGGCCTCATGTAGCCGACAGGCGGTAGCCCAAATCAAAGACTTGGCCGCCGCTTGTCCGGGATGACGGCGGGGGAGGTAGAAATCCCCCTCAAACCCCCTTCGCCATCTCCCGCAGCTTGAATTTCTGAATCTTCCCCGTCGAGGTCTTCGGCAGCTCCGTGAACACGATATGCCTGGGGCATTTGAAGCGGGCGAGTTCCTCGCGGCACCAGGCGATCAGCTCCGCTTCGCTCACGCTTGTCCCCGAAGCCGTCTCGATAAAGGCGCAAGGCGTCTCGCCCCATTTCTCGTCCGGCTTGGCGACGACGGCGGCCGCCGACACGGCCGGGTGTTTGTAGAGCGCGTCCTCCACTTCGATGGAGGAGATGTTCTCGCCCCCCGATATGATGATGTCCTTGGAGCGGTCCTTGAGCTGGATATAGCCGTCCGGGTGAAGCACGCCGAGATCGCCGGAATGGAACCAGCCCCCGGCGAAGGCGTCTTGCGTGGCTTGTTTGTTTTTCAAGTAACCCTTCATGACGATATTGCCGCGGAACATGACCTCGCCGAGCGTCTCGCCGTCATTGGCCACGGCCTCCATGGTCTGCGGGTCCATGACGGTCAGGCCTTCCAATGCGGGATAGCGCACGCCCTGGCGGATTTTTTTCCCCATGCGTTTCGAGCTTTCCAGATCGTCCCATTCCGCTTTCCATTCGTTCAGGGTCGCCGGTCCGTAGGTTTCGGTGAGCCCGTAAAGATGGGTGAGGTCGAAGCCGGCTTTCTCCATTTTCGCCAGCACCGCTTCGGGCGGCGGGGCGGCGGCGTGGGCGAAGGCGACGCGGTGGGAAAACTCGCGCCGCTCGTCTTCTCCCGCCCGCAACAGGATGGACATGACGATGGGCGCGCCGCTTAAGTGCGTGACCTTGTGATCTGCGATGGCGTCATACATGGGCCCCGCCCGCACGGCGCGCAGGCACACATGCACCCCCGCCGCCATCGACAGCGACCAGGGGAAGCACCAGCCGTTGCAGTGGAACATGGGCAGGGTCCACAGATAGACCGGGAAGCGGCCCATGTTGGTGGCCAGGGTGTTGGCGTAGCACATCAGCGCCGCGCCGCGATGATGATAGACGACGCCCTTGGGGTTGCCCGTGGTGCCCGAAGTGTAGTTGAGGGAGATCGCCTCCCATTCATCCTCCGGCGGCGACCAGGCGAATTCCGGATCGCCGGGCGAGATAAAGGCTTCATAGTCCGTTTCGCCGAGCATCTCTCCGCCTTGCGCAAATTCCGGATCGTCATAGTCGATGACGAGGGGTTTGACTTGCGCCTTCTCCAGCGCCTGTTTCACGGTTGGCGCAAATTCCCGGTCGGTGATGAGGATTTTTGTCTCCGCATGGTCGAGCTGGAAGGCGAGAACAGCAGCGTCGAGGCGCGTGTTCAGGCAGTGCAGGACGGCGCCGCTCATGGGCACGCCGTAATGGGCTTCCAGCATGGCCGGCGTGTTCGCCAGCATCACCGACACCGTGTCGCCCCTGCCGATGCCTTTTTGCGCAAGCGCGGATGCGAGCCTGCGGGCGCGGGCGTGGAATTCGCCATATGTGGCGCGGGATTTCCCGTGAATGATGGCGGTGCTGTCGGGGAAGGTGCGCGCGGCGCGGTCCAGAAAGAAGATCGGCGTCAATGGCTGATAGTTGGCCGGAGTCTTGCCCAGATCCGTTTCGTAAGGTGATTTCGCCATTACGTTGCTTCTCCAAATGCCGACCTATGCGGCTCAAACTACGCGCGCGGGAAACTGGATTCAACTGACGGTGATAAATACGGGTTTCCTCCCTCCCCCCTTGCGGGGGAGGGGATGGCTCATAGCCCGAACACCGCCCCCGCCCCGTCCCAGATGAGTTTGAGGGAGATCACGAAAATCATGGCATAGGCCAGCTTGTAGAAGGTCTCGGCGTTCAGCTTTTTCACCAGCCAGGCGCCGGTGAGGATGGACACCGGCGCGATCGGCGACAGCGCCGCGGAAGTCGCGAGATTGTCGAAGCCCAGCTGCCCAAGCGCCGCATAGGGCACCACTTTCAGCCAGTTCACGACCGTGAAGAAAATCACCGACGTGCCCACATAGAGCCGCGGTTCCAGCCTTTGCGGCAGCAGATACATCTGCACCGGCGGACCCCCGGCATGGGAGACGAATGAGGTGAAACCGGCGATGATGCACCAGAAGCCGCCCTTGGCGATGCTGGGCCCGGGGGTGCGTGTTTCGCGCCAGCCGATCCAGTAATCCAGCGTGAACATGCAGGCGACGACGCCGACAATGAGCCGCACATGGGCGTCGGACACGTAAGCCGCCGTCAGCCAGCCGATGAAAATGCCCGTGGCCGCCGCGGGGAGCATGATTTTCAGGTTCAGCGAATGATAAACGCCCCGGTAGGTCCACAGGGCGAAGACATCCATGGCGATCAGAATTGGCAGCAGGATGCCGGCCGCCTGCACCGGTGAGATCATAAGCGACATCAGCGGCACGCCCAGCATGGCCAGCGGCCCGACAAATCCCCCCTTCGCCAGCCCCACAAGGAAGATGGCGGGAATGGCGATGGCGTAGAACAGGGGATCGGTTATCATGAACGTCGCATTCGGGTTCTGACCCTAGTAACAGCCCCGCCGGTCATGAGCCAGAGGCGGTATGAGTGTCGTGGCGGCCTGTATCAGTATATCCTGAACCGGCATTTGCGGGTTCTGCCGGAACCGGGCAAGGAGGACAGCGAAAACAATGCGCCGCCATTCACTCAAGATTTTCCTCGGCCTCGCCGCGGCGCTGGTTCTGGTGCTGGCGGGCTGGGTGTTTGCCGCAAACCGGCCGGTCAAGGTGCAGGTTGCCCATATTGAGCAGAACGTGCCGGTGAAGGTTTTCGGGCTCGGTACGGTCGAGGCGCGCATTCTCTCGAAGGTCGGATTTCAGGCGGGCGCGGCCTTGCAGGAGCTCATGGCCGACCATGGCGATGTCGTGAAAAAGGGCGATGTCCTGGCCAGGTTGAACGCCAGGGAGCAGGAGGCGAAGGTCAAAAAAGCCAGGGCCGGAATTCTGAGCGCCGAAGCCGGTCTGAAGGAAGCGCGGGCCAATGTCATCAAGGCGCGCGCGGTCCTCGCCCAGAGGAAGGCCTCGAACAAGCGAAAGCAGGCGCTGGTGATCCGGGGCACGGTATCTGAAGAAACAGCCGAAGAAGCCCAGCGGGACGAGGACATCGCCGGGGCCGATCACGCGGTGGCGTTGAGTTCGGTCGATGTGGCGCGCGCGCGCCTTGCCGACGCCGGGGCGCAGTATGATATCGAGCGCACCATCCTCGATCATCACACCCTCGCCGCGCCCTTCGACGCGATGGTCGTCGAGCGGCACAAGGAACTGGGCGACGTGGTCAATCCGGGGGAGGCCATCTTCACCCTCGTCGATCCGGCGAGCGTATGGGCGCTCGCCTATGTGGATGAGGCCCGCGCCGGCCCGGTCAAGGTGGGGCAGCGGGCCGAAGTGCGTCTGCGTTCGCTTCCCCAGAAAATATTTCCCGCCAGGGTCGTGCGGATCGGGATAGAGAGCGACCGGGTCTCCGAGGAGCGCCGGGTCTATGTCAAATGCGAGCAGTGCCCGGAAAAATTTCACTTAGGGGAACAGGCGGAGATACTCATCACCGTGGCGACCCTTAAGCGGGCGACCCTCGTTCCCGAAGCCGCCATTGACGGGTTCGACGGGTATAAGGGGCGTATCTGGGGCGTCGAGGACGGCGTCCTGTACCGCTACGCCGCCACCTTCGGCCACCGGACGGCGGATGCGCGGCTGGAGATTATCGAGGGTCTTCCCCCGGGCGCCCAGGCCGTCACCCGTATGAGCGCCGCATTGCGCGAAGGCCGGCGCGCATGGATTGCCAACAGGCAAGCGCAATGAACCTCGCCTACCGGGATGTCCGCCACAATGTCGGCCGCTTTCTTCTCGCAAGCGTGGGGCTCTCCCTCCTGATGGCCGTCGTGCTGTCCATGATGGGCATCTATAATGGCATTGTGGTCGACGCGCTGGCCATTGTCCGCGCGCCGCAAGCCGATGTCTGGGTCGTTGAGTCCGGCACCCGCGGGCCGTTCGCGGAAGCGTCACGCATTCCTGGCGACACAAGAGAGGCGATAGCCCGTCTGAGCGGCGTGACGTTCGCTGGAAGCGTGACTTATCAGACCGTCGAGTCGGAATACCGGGGCGGCAAAATTCGCCTCTTTGTCATCGGCTATGAATTGGGCCGGCCGGGCGGGCCGTCTGAGATTGTGGCGGGCCGCGCCATTGGCCGCTCTCATTATGAACTCGTGGCTGACCGCCGAAGCGGGCTGAAACTGGGCGATCGCATTCGTCTTGGCCGCAATGTCTTTAACGTCGTCGGTCACATCGAAAATCAGGTGAATTCGGCCGGCGACCCGGTGGTTTACATCACCTTGCTGGATGCCCAGAAACTCCAGTTCGAGCTGGCGCCGCCCGCCGCCCGCATACAGGTTGCGCGTGGCGCCGTTCCTGAAGGTCTCGATACCGTCAACGCCGTCATCGCGCGGGTTCTGCCCACGGTCAAACCCTCATCGGTCGCCGAAGCCGCGCGCCGCTGGAAACATCTTGCGGCGATGACGCAGAGTGAGCAGGAAAATATCCTGACAAGTTCGGTCGTCGACAAGGTGCGGCGTCAGATCGGCCTGTTCATGGGGCTCCTTCTGGTGGTTTCGGCGGTCATCATCGCGCTCATCATCTATCAGATGACCATGGAGAAACTGAAGCAGATCGCGACCCTGAAACTGATCGGCGCGCCCGACCGCACCATTATAGGACTGATCGTCCAGCAGGCCCTCGCGCTGGGGATGATCGGCTGGGCGCTGGGCTATGTGCTGGTGACCAACATCAAGGACTATTTCCCGCGCCGTGTCGTTCTTGAGCCCGAAAATGCATTTGTGCTGGCCGCCATCATTTTTGTTGTCTGTCTGTTGTCGAGCGGTCTTGGGGTGCGCGCCGCGCTTCGGGTCGACCCGGCGACCGCGCTTGGAAGTTAGAAAAAATGAGCGCGGTCTCCACTCCGGAACGGCTTGTCAGCCTTCGCAACATTTCCAAGCATTTCGGCGAGGGGACGACCCGCGTCGATGCGTTGAGGGATGTCAGTCTGGACGTTACTCCGGGGCAGGTGGTGGCGCTTCTCGGGCCCTCGGGTTCGGGCAAGACAACGCTTCTGAATGTCATCGGCTGCATTCTCGAGCCCTCGAAGGGCCGGATGTGCCTGGAGGGCGAGAAAGTCTATGACAACCGGTGGCTCAGGTCCGATCTCAGGCGCCTGCGCCTCGACAAGATCGGTTTCATCTTCCAGTTCCACAATCTTCTGCCCTTTCTCGACGCCACCGACAATATCGCGATCGTGCTGGAGCTGGCGGGTCTCGGCTCAAAAGAGGCGAATGCGCGGGCCGTCGAGCTGCTCGAATATCTCGAGGTTGCGAACCGCAGGGCGGCGCTGCCTGCGAAACTTTCGGGCGGCGAGGCGCAGCGGGTCGCCATCGCCCGCGCGCTTGCCAACCGCCCGCGCATTATTCTGGCGGACGAGCCGACGGCGGCGCTCGATTCCGCGCGCGCCGGCATCGTGATGGACCTGCTGCGCAAGCTCGCATCCGAGCAGGAGGCCGCCATTATCGCGGTCACCCACGATGAAAAGATATTCGACCGCTTCGACCGAATTTACGAACTGCGCGATGGCCGCCTGGATAGCGGCTCGGATCGGCCGAACTGAATCTCAACAGACCCTAGGCCTAAAGTCGCCTGCGGCACTTGTCGCTTTGCCTCTGTCGGGCAAAAATGGAACCGAATACAAAAGAGCAGGCCGGAACGCGCATATGAGGATCGGCTGAACCAGGTTCATGGGAGGGCGAGATGGCGAGCCGCTACAGGGAAGTCTATGAGAACTGGCAACGGGACCCGGAAGGGTTCTGGGGATCGGCGGGCGAAGACATCGACTGGGTAAAACCGGCAGACAAGGTGTTCGATCCGGAGGCTGGCGTTTACGGCCGCTGGTTCGCGGGCGCCATATGCAACACCTGCTACAACTGTGTCGACCGCCATGTGGAGCGCGGCCGGGCCGATCAGGCGGCGCTGATTTACGACAGCCCGATCACCGGCTCCCAGAAGACCTACAGCTATTCAGAGCTTCTCGATGAAGTGCAGACGCTCGGCGCAGTCATGCAGGCTCATGGCGTGGAGAAGGGCGACCGGGTCATCATATATATGCCGGCCATCCCGCAGGCGGCCATCGCCATGCTGGCCTGCGCGCGCATTGGCGCCATTCACTCGGTGGTGTTCGGAGGGTTCGCCGCGGCGGAACTTGCGACCCGCATCGACGGCTGCAAGGCAAAGCTGGTGCTGACCGCGTCATGCGGCATCGAACCGGGCCGGATAGTGGAATACAAGCCGCTGCTGGACGAGGCGATCGAGCTTTCGAAATTCAAGCCCGAAGGCGTGCTTCTCTATCAGCGCGAGCAGGCGCGCGCCTCCATGATCGAGGGGCGCGACCATGATTGGGACGCCGAGATGGCGCGCGCGCGCGGCGAGGGCCGCAAGGCGCCTTGCGTCGATGTGGCCGCCACCGACCCGCTCTATATTCTCTATACCTCCGGCACGACCGGCGAGCCCAAGGGCGTGGTGCGCGACAATGGCGGGCACATGGTGGCGCTCTACTGGTCCATGAAAAACATCTACGGGGTTGATCCGGGCGAGGTTTACTGGGCGGCGTCCGATGTTGGCTGGGTCGTCGGCCACTCCTATATCGTCTATGCGCCGCTGCTGCATGGCAATACAAGCATCCTGTTCGAGGGCAAGCCCATCGGCACGCCGGACGCGGGCGTCTTCTGGCGGGTGATCTGGGAGCATAAGGTGGCGGCGATGTTCACCGCGCCAACGGCGTTCCGCGCCATCAAGAAAGAAGATCCCGAAGGCAAATTCATCAGGGACTATGATCTGTCGAATTTCCGCACTCTTTTCCTGGCCGGCGAGCGGGCCGACCCGGACACCATCCAGTGGGCCGAAAAGCATCTGGAAGTGCCCGTTTACGATCACTGGTGGCAGACCGAAACCGGCTGGGCCATTGCCGGAAATCCCGTGGGCCTTGGCGCGCTGCCGGTGAAATACGGCTCGCCGACGGTTCCCATGCCCGGCTACGACATCAAGATCCTCGATGACCAGTGCAACGAGATGGCAACCGGAGAGACCGGGGCCATCTCGGTGAAGCTGCCCCTGCCGCCGTCATGCCTGCCGACCCTGTGGAACAATGACGTGCGCTTCAAGGAGAGTTATCTGAACGACTATCCCGGCTACTACATGACGTCGGACGCGGGCTTCGTCGATGAGGACGGTTATGTCTATGTGATGGCGCGCACCGACGACATCATCAATGTCGCCGGGCACCGGCTGTCCACGGGCGGCATGGAAGAGGTCATCGCCACCCATCCCGATGTCGCCGAATGCGCGGTCATCGGCATGGCGGACCAGCTCAAGGGGCAGGTGCCCGCGGGCTTCATCGTGCTCAATTCCGGGGTTGAGCGCGCGGAGGGAGACATCGAGGGCGAGGTGGTGAAGCTGGTGCGTGAAAAGATCGGTCCCGTCGCCGCCTTCAAGCTGGCGATGACCGTGCCGCGCCTGCCCAAGACGCGTTCGGGAAAAATCCTGCGCGGCACCATGCGCAAGATCGCCGATGGCGAGGACTATAAGATGCCGGCCACCATCGACGACCCGGTCATCCTCGATGAGATTACGGCTGTGCTCAAGGGGCGGGGCTATCCGGGGTAGGCGCCGCCTCAGCGCATATCCATAAAAGAGAAACGAGGGAACCGGTTGTCATACGGGACCGGCCCCCTCGCTTGAGTGTCTGCTACAGCTAAGCTACTGGCGCTGAGTGGCCCACCATTCGGAGAATTTTCCGAACAGAGCCTTTTTCTCCTTTTCCGAGATGGTGCCGCGTCCCGATTCCTTTAGGAATGTGGCGAATGCCCGGTTCTTTTTGGTTGGACCCGATCTTGCGTTCTGCAGCCATTGTTCAGCCGGCTTGAAGCGTGTCCAGCCGGGTATCTTCGCGGCCAGATTGACTTCCTTCCATTTGGGATGGCGCGGCGGTTTCTGCAGTTTGTCAAAATTGCTGAAGAAATGGTCCACGAAACGGGCCACTTTTTTGTAGCGCTCGGACCCTTCCTTCCAGTTGTAAACCGCAAGCACCACGCCACTGGCGAAGGACGGCACCACCTGGCCTTCGGGTATAATGCTCGGATATTGCTTGCTGGTCAGCTTGGTCGGAAGAAAAACGTTGAGAAGTTTCGCATGCTGCTCCTTGGTCAGGGTCTCCTGGCCAAGCGGAACGATGTGGAGGCCGTCTTCCGCCTTCAGCTTGGCGAAGCCCGGCACGGGCGCGCCCGCCAGCAGCACGGTTGCGGCGATCTCGCCGCTCTTGATCTGCTGAAGCGCTTTCGCGGTGGAGATGTAAATGGGCTTCACGTCAATATCGAGAAGACGGAAGATCGTCTTGCTGCCGATATCGGTCGCGCTCCAGGGCTTCCAGAAATTCACCGTTTTGCCCCGCAGATCCTCGAATTTTTTCACATTGGTGCTTGCAACCAGGTGATATTCGGAATTGTAGAGCTTGGTGATGTAGCGGATGCGCCTGTCAATATCGCCATACAGCTTGGGATCGAGGTTCTTGAAAAAGGACAGATGATCCTGCTGGGTCAGTCCCATGTCGATCCCGCGCAGGAACAGGACATCGATGACATTCTGTCCGCCGCCGCGTCCGACCAGCGGCAGAACGCGCATTTCATTGCCCTTGAGATCGTCGAGTATGTTGGCGAGGTCGGTCGCGTAGCGGATATAGGTGCCGTTTATGCCACCGCTGATAATGCTGACCGTACTGCGATTACGTTCATATTTCTGCTTTTCATAGGGTGTGAGCTGGCCTTGCGCGAGTGCCGCGCCGGTCAATCCAAGCGCGAAAATCAGCGCCAAAAATGTCTGAATAAAAATCTTGAACCTCATTCTTGTCTTCCCTCCCGACAAGTGCGAAGCCCCCCATACATAATTCTTGACGTTTGTTAGGCGAATATATGGCAACGTCGGCATCGTGCAAGCCGCAACAAATGGTAATCTTAAGAAATTACGACCTGCGGGCCCGGCCATGTGAACCCGGAAAGCAGGGCAATTCATGACCCAATACGAGGCCGGGAGGGTGCAGCCATGCCGCTAAAGGAAAAAGTCGCAATCGTCAGCGGGGCCGCGCGGGGCATTGGTTTCGCTTGTGCTGAACGCTTCCTCGCGGACGGCGCAAGGGTGGTGCTGGCCGACATCGACGAAAAAGGCGGAGAGAATGCCGCCGCCAGGCTGGCGGAGGGAGATCGTGAGGCGGTCTTTGTCGCCTGCGACGTGGGCGACCGGCTCGAGGTTCGCAACCTGATCGCGGAAACCCTCGCCACCTTCGGCGCAATCGACATTCTCATCAACAATGCCGCAAGGCTCGACAGCGCGCCGTTTCTGGAGCTGTCCGAGGACGAATTCGATGCCGTTCTGGAGACAAACCTTAAAGGATCGTTCCTGCTGGGCCAGGCGGTGGCAAAACAGATGGCGGCCCAGGTGGATGAGGGCAAACCGCCGGGGACGATCATCAATATGTCGTCGGTCAATGCGGTCTTCGCGCTTCCCGATCATGTCGCCTACACGGTCGCGAAGGGGGGCCTCGCCCAGCTCACCAAGGCGATGGCGCTGGCGCTCGCGGACAAAGGCATCCGCGTCAACGCCATTGGCCCCGGGTCCATCATGACCGAAATGCTGGAGGAGGTGGCGAGCGACGAGGGCGTGGTCAACCGCATCCTGTCGCGCACCCCCATGGGCCGGTTCGGCGAGCCATCGGAAATCGCCGCCATCGCCGCCTTTCTGGCGAGCGATGAAGCCAGCTACATCACCGGCACCACAATTTATGCCGATGGCGGGCGGCTGGCGCTGAACTATGTGGTGGATGCGGGAGCCAAGGCGTAGGCCAGATCACTTCATGTATTGATGGAATCAAAACCGCGATCTGACTTTTTGTTTATGCGTATCATTTTCCCGATAACCGGTTTCCACTTATCGGTGATACGCACTAGCGGCGCGCCGGCGGGGTGAAAGCGGACGCCGGGGCCTGCTCCGCGCAACCGCCTCCATGCGCCGCAACCGGACATCGGCCGCAACCATGACGGCTCAATAATTCGAATCCGCCGCAAAGGGCGAACGGGCGCTTTGCATCAATTCTTCCGCGCTCCCTGCCGCACCCAATGGCTGAATACCCGCCGCTCGCAACTTGAGAGTTCCTTCCTTTTATGCGGCATCCAGATTTCGGGAGAAGTCCGTCTCTCGATCACGGCGATCAGGCTGCTCTCAATTGCGCTATGCGGCGTAACGACAGCGCCGAATTTGGTGCCCTTCATGAGACTCTCATATGTCCTGAGATCCAGTCCGCTCTTTTCATAGCCTTCGCCGCCGGGCTGATGGCATTCGAGACATCTCAGTTGGATAATCGGGAAAACGTCCTCCTTGAAGCTCATTTCCGCCCTGGCGGCGGATGGCAAGAATCCGATCGCGAGGACTGCCGTCAAAGCGGCGATTCCCGCCTGTGCGCCTAGGCTGAAGAATTTCGACATGTGAACCTCCATTGCTGAAGTCCGGCGCCCAAGCGAGGGCACGGGACAAAAACCAAATGAGGATGTTGAACTGGAGCGACGCCACCAGTCGCACCGGAGCCCCCGACTTTATTCTCGCGTCGCGGCTTCTTCGGTGGGTGCGCCATGGGTTCCATCCATAGAGAACCCTCCTTGTCAGTATATCCGGCACGCCAAGGAACGCTTCTGATCCAGATCAGCCGAAGCGGATTTTCTTGAGGCATTGACCGGATCGGGCTGGATAACCTCCGAACCGCCACTATGCTGGGCAAATCCGCTTTCGGGCGGGCGGCGCTGAATCATAAGATGGATGCGGGAGGCAGGGGCAGGCGATGGCGGAGTTCGTTCTTGCGATCGACCAGGGGACGACGTCGACCCGCGCCATCCTGTTCGACCGCGACTATTCGATCCGGTCCGTTGCCCAAAAAGAGTTCACCCAGCATTTTCCGCAATCGGGCTGGGTTGAGCATGATGCGAATGAAATATGGGAGAGCGTCCTTTCCACCTGCCGCGAGGCAATGGCGAAGGCAGACGCCGGCGCGCCAGACATTGCCGCCATCGGCATCACCAATCAGCGCGAAACGGTGGTCATATGGGACCGGGGAACCGGCGAGCCCATACACCGGGCCATTGTCTGGCAGGACCGGCGCACCGCGGATATATGCGCGGCCCTGAAAGACCAGGGCCGTGAGCGCGATGTAATCGCGAAAACGGGCCTGCTGCTCGACCCTTACTTTTCAGGCGCCAAGATCGCCTGGCTGCTGGACAATGTGGAGGGCGCGCGGGCGCGCGCGATGCGCGGCGAGCTTGCGTTCGGAACCATCGACAGCTTTTTGATGTGGCGGCTGACGGGGGGCTGCGTCCATGCCACCGACGCCACCAACGCCTCGCGGACGCTGCTTTACGACATTCACGAAGGCGCCTGGGATGACGAACTGCTCGAGCTTTTGCGCGTGCCCCGGGCGGGGCTCCCGGAGGTGCGGGACTGCGCCGCCGAATTCGGTGACACCAGCGCCGGGTTGCTTGGCGGTGCAATCGCCATTCGCGGCGTCGCCGGGGACCAGCAGGCGGCAACGGTCGGCCAGGCCTGTTTCCGGCCCGGCATGATGAAATCGACATATGGCACGGGATGTTTCGCGCTTCTGAACACCGGCGACGAGGCCGTGAGTTCAAAAAACCGCATGCTCACAACCATCGCCTATCAACTGGACGGCGTGCCCACTTACGCCCTTGAGGGGTCCATCTTCATCGCCGGCGCGGCGGTGCAATGGCTGCGCGACGGGCTGGGGATCATCGATCATGCATCGCAGGCCGGTGCGATGGCCGCCAAAGCCGACACGGGCCAGAGCGTCTATCTGGTTCCCGCCTTCACCGGGCTCGGCGCGCCGCATTGGGACGCGCGGGCCCGCGGCCTGCTGAGCGGAGTGACCCGGGCGACCGGACCCAACGAGCTGGCGCGCGCGGCGCTGGAGGCCGTGTGTTTTCAGACACGGGACCTGCTCGAAGCCATGGCAAGCGATTGGCCCGGCGCCACGTCTCAGGGCACGGTTCTGCGTGCCGATGGCGGCATGGCCGCCAGCAACTGGACCATGCAATGCCTCGCCGACTTTCTGGCCGCGCCCGTCGACCGGCCTCATGTTCTGGAAACCACGGCGCTGGGCGCCGCTTATCTGGCGGGCATGCATTGCGGCTTCTATCCGGGGCTGGATGAATTCGCGGCCCTCTGGCGTCTTGAGCGGCGCTTCGAGCCGGCCATGAGCGATGCGGACCGGGACGCCAAATATGCCGGCTGGAAGGATGCGGTTCGGCGCACGCTCACGCCCTAAGCCGGTTTCTTTTGAAACCGGAAGAGCCCGGCCACCCGCTCCCCCTATGGTTTGCACCGATGGGACGTGATAAGAGCATCGCGCCAATCGTGAATTGGCGTTCGGGAAAGATGACATGCCGCTTCCGACACTCGAACAAATCCGCATCGGCATCGTCGGGCTCGGTTATGTGGGCCTGCCGCTCGCCGTCTATATGGCGCGGTATTTTCCGGTTGTGGGCTATGACGTCAACGCGCGGCGCGTCGCCGATCTGACGGAAAATATCGACTGCACGCAGGAGGTGAGCGCGCAGGAGTTTTCAGCCGCGAAAAACCTGTCCTATTCCAGCGCTCCCGATGCCCTTGCGTCATGCAATTTCC